>NZ_BAAHBI010000039.1:0-156582 GCF_054776755.1 Spirosoma litoris
TCGGCTCACCCAGTTATATGCTTAATTCAAGATGCTCCACAAATTTTGACCTTGATCCATAAAAACTATTAAGCGCTCAATTCTCCAAATGAATTTACGCGCCTAACCGGTTAGCATCCGTAGCCACTATCTGCTAGTTTTGTTTTTTTATCACCTCAAGGCGAACGTTCAAAAACGTGACTGACGATAAGAAGCGGGTCAAAAAACAACCTACCTCAGCACGAGGCAGCCAGCAACCACTCCAGCCAATAGAACAACACCTCGCAGATGCGTTTAGTAGAGCATCCGTAGGTTTGATCATCGCTCAATCAGATGGTACGGTTCTCCATACAAACGACGCATTTAAGGTACTAGTCGGATTTGATGCCACTGATTTAGTCACGAAGCCCTTCAGCGCGACCATCCATCCCAATGACTTACACCTGTATGAAGTCCACTTTAGCGAATTGTTAAGCGGTAGTACAGGATCATTGGTCAATCAAATACGTTGTCTTCATAAACAAGGGCACTGGATATGGGTCAAGGTAAACACAACCGTCCTTTGTAAGACAGAAGGTAAGGTACAAAGCTTATTCTCAGTCATTGAAGACATCACGAAGGAAGTAGCCATGCGCGATAACCAGCAAAAATTGCTGGCGCTGGTCGACAATAGCCTTAGTTTTATGGCCATCGCTGACTTAGACGGCCGGGTCACGTACATTAATGAAGCTGGTCGAACACTAGTAGGTCTGGATAAATCAGATCTGCAGACAGGGAAAATCGTCGCTGATTTTTATAGCCCAGAAAACTACCGTTTCATTCAGGAAGTAGCCATTCCCACCTTACTGAGCCAGGGATATTGGACAGGTCGGGTCGAATTGAAACATTTTAAAACTGGAGAATCAATCCCCTGTCAGGCAAGTGGTATTCGTATCGATGACCCCAATACGGGAAAACCGCTGGGCCGAGGATTTACTATGCGCGATTTACGGGCCGAGCTTACAGCCCAGGAAACACAACGCAGATTGCTTACTCTGGTTGATAATAGCGTAGAGCTGATGTCCATTTTGGAATTGGATGGTACAAACTCCTATATCAACAAGGCGGGAATAACCATGCTGGGCTTCGACAATGCCCAACAAGTTCGGGAAACACCCATATCACAGTTACATGCTCCGGAGCATTTTGACTTGGTTGCCCAAGAAGTACTTCCCTCCGTAATGAGTAAAGGCCACTGGTCGGGAGAAATGCTCGTCCGTCACTTGAAGACGGGAGAGATTTTCCCGGTATATAATAACACGATCCGTATCGATGATCCGCACAGTGGACAGCCCATTGCCATAGGGGCCGTTATGCGAGATAGGCGGCCCGAACTGATCGCTCAACGGGCGCTGGAAGAAAGTGAGCTGTTTTCCAGGAATGTGTTTCATCATTCGCCCGTCGCCAAGGTAGTTTTTGTAGGAGAGCCTATGGAGATCCGCATGGTCAATGAAAAGATGTTGGCTTTGCTGGGGCGCGATGAAACTATTATCGGAAAGCCGTTTAGAGAAGCCCTGCCTGAATTACTGACCACGCCAATTGCTCAGCTACTTGGTCAAGTCTTTGCAACGGGCGAAACCCATTACCAACCCGAAGTCAGAATACAGTTAGGTAATGCGGAGCAGCCTCGCTGGGGCTATTACGATTACATCTTCAAAGCCTTACACAATACGGCTGGCGAGGTATACGGAGTGATTGTTACGGCTTCTGACATAACCAGTCAGGTAGTGGCCCGGCAAAAAGTAGAAGAAGCCGAAGAAGCCTTACAAGCGGCCATTGAACTGGCTCAGCTAGGCACCTGGCAAATGGATTTGACAACGGGCATCATCGACTATTCTCCGCGACTCAGAATCTGGTATGGACTAGATCCTGATGGGCCTATTACGCGCGAGGCATCAATGGCCGCGATTCGGGAATCCGATAAAGCGCGGATACAGGAAGCCATTGCCAAGGCAATGGTGCCCGGCTCTACCGGTTTATATGAGATCGAATATACAGTAGAAGCGAGTCACACGATCCAGGAACGAATCTTACGAGCTCAGGGCAAAGCTTTTTTCAATGAGGCAGGTAAAGTCTATCGATTCAACGGTACGGTACAGGATGTAACTGCACAACGGCATCTTCAGCTCGCTCTGGAGCAGCAGGTGCAACAGCGCACGGAAGAACTGGAAGCCATCAATGAGGAACTGGCGGCTAATAATGAAGAGCTTACGACAGCCAGTGAAGAAGTCATGCTCGCTAATCGACGGCTCGAAGAAAGCAACTTCCTGCTGACTCGTTCCAATCAGAACCTGGAGCAATTCGCCTACATTGCCTCCCATGATTTGCAGGAACCTTTGCGCAAAGTCCAGCAGTTTGGCGATCTGCTAATTGATCGATATGGTAACCAGCTAGGCGAAGGAAGAGCTCATCTGGAACGTATGCAGCTGGCTGCCAGCCGAATGTCTCAGTTAATTAAAGATCTCCTGGCTTTTTCCCGGATTTCGACTAAGCTGGCATCAACCAATCCGGTGTCACTAAACCACATTATTGAGCGAGTACTCGATAGCCTGGCCGTATCTATTGAAGAAACAGGTACGCACATTGTTATTGAAAAGTTACCTTCGGTGCCGGGTGATGGCTTACAGCTAGAGCAACTGTTCCAGAATCTTCTGAGCAATGCAATCAAATTCAGTCGTACAAAGCAAGCAGATGGTGGCCAACGTCCACAAATCGTTGTTCGCACGCAGCAAATACAGGCTTCGCAGCTCCCTCCTTTTCTTAAGCCAACGCGATTCGCAGAAACCTACCAGTGTATTGAAGTCGTTGATAACGGAATCGGTTTTGACGAGAAGTATATCGATCGCATTTTTCAAGTGTTCCAGCGGCTGCACGGCAAAGATGAGTTTGCCGGAACTGGGATCGGGCTGGCGATCTGCCAAAAAGTAGTAACGAATCATGGGGGAGTGATTACGGCCAAAAGCCGCCCCGGTCAGGGAGCTACGTTTAGTGTGTATTTACCGATTTGATTATTAGCTCCCGTCATTTCAGACAAATTGGGTTACAAGATGTGACTCATGTCTTGATCAAATTACAACTGACTTAATCCTGCTCTCGCTTTATTGTCTACGCTGTTTTTATACTCGTGGTGCTTAAAACTGAGGGCTTTCTGGAAAAACGATCGGGCGCGCGTCCGGTCGTTTTTTTGTTGATAAATATACCCCAGTTGCAAGGCTGCCGTTGCACCAAATGAAAGTTGATCGGGTTCACTGAGCGTTAAGGCATACTTAAGGTACGGAACAGCAGCATCGGGATCATTCCGACGTTGGTAGATACGCCCCATGCGGTAATTGTACTCTGCTTTCTCGGTCGTTAACGAAAACGTTGCCGCGTTATATGGGCGGAGGCAAGCGAGTGCGCTATCCGTAAAGCCACCGTCTGAAGCAAGTCGTGCCCGCATCAATACTTTTTGATTAGGTGACACTCCTTTTTTAAAGTAAGCTTCCGCAAATTTCTGAGCCGCTTTATCTGATTCGACTGTTGTGCGACCAACTGTCAATACCTTTTGGAGGAAAGACTGTGCCTGCACTTCAGTCTGGTTAGTAGGTAACCACTGGCAAAGAAATAACTTGTAATACGAATCTTTCAGGAAATTCTGACCTTTATAAGTCGCTAAAAACTGTCTGAAATGGTTTGTTGCCGTTAGATAATCTCCTTTTTGGAGGTAAATATCACCCAGAATATTTTCGATGACTGGCAACGATTGATAAGCCGGCCCCGTGGGCCGTTTGATCAAATAGCTTAGCGCTTGTTCACTATGCCCATTTTTCTGCTCAATGGTCGCTCCAAAAAAATGCAGTAGTAGATTATCAGTGTGTTCACTAACAAGCTGCTGCAGGGCTTGCCCATCTGAATCAGTAAACTTTACGACATAAGCCCGAATCATCAGGTCGATCAACCGGGCTTCGAGCCGAAAGGTGGGGTCTTGTTGTGCTCGTTGTAATTCCTGTTGCCCTTGTTTGATATTACCGTGTAGTCCCAATAGATTGGCTACCCAAACGTAATTATCGGGCACCGACCCAATCATAACATGCAAAGTACCCAGCGATTTGTATGTCGGCAGGAAGTTGGGAAACAGCTTCTGGTTTTCGCTCAATAGCTTGTACGCCCGAATAACATCCCAACTGGCGCTAAGCTCTTTGCCAAATTTGAGTTTGCTAAAGGCCCAATGCAAACGAACTTCGGCCAATAGTACCCGCTGCCAGGGAGAATTATCGTCCAACTTCTTTAAGGCACTTAAGCGATCGTCTTCGCGATCGCCCAGGGTAGCAAAGGCCCGGTCATCATCGGAGGTAACGAGCAGGAGCATATCGGCGTAATCGTCCAGGAAGATGCGAATGCCCGTTTGCCCTGTTTCGGCCGCTAGTGTTTGTCTGGCCGACTGCACTTTTAGTTTTTGCAGGTCGGCATAGGCACGTTGTAAACCGGGAGTCCAGACAAAGTCCTGCGCGTGGGCCACTATGGGGATGCAGAGGAGCAAAAACAAAAACACCGGGTTGAAACCCGGTGCAGTTGACAATATTCTCTTCATCTCTTGCGCCGGGTTTCAACCCGGTGTTTTTGAGTAAACTACCGTCCGCGGCCCGTTGGAGCTGGTTCAGGCGCACCTTCAACATCAGCGAAAATCCGTCCGCAGTGTTCGCAAACGATGATTTTCTTTTTGTCTTTAATATCCGCCTGACGCTGAGGAGGAACTACGTTGAAGCAGCCACCACAAGCACCACGTTTCACCATCACAACGGCCAGGCCGTTGAGTGCGTTACCGCGAATTTTGTTGTACGAATTCAACAAACGTGGCTCAATCGTAGTTGCCTGATGATCACGTTGTTTGATGATTTCTTTTTCTTCTTCCTGGCTTTCCGAAGTGATCTGATCAAGCTCCTGCTTTTTCGCTTTCAGGTCTTCTTTCCGTTCGTTCAGAGCGGCCTGAGTTGTTTTGATTTCCTCTTCTTTGCCTCGAACCCGGAATTGAGCTTCATTCGCCCGTTTTTCAACGAGTTCGATTTCGAGCGACTGCAATTCGATTTCTTTAGAAATAGCGTCGAATTCGCGATTATTCCGCACATTCATTTGCTGATCTTTATACTTAGTGATCAGCTTCTCGGCATCTTTCTTCGCAATGCGATTGCGCTCAATATCTTCTTCTAATGTCTTGATTTCGCTCTGAAACTTACCAATCCGGGTTTCGAAGCCAGCGATGTCATCTTCCAGGTCGCGTACCTCTTCAGGCAATCCTCCGCGAATTTTGATCAGTTCATCTAGTTGAGAATCAAGAGATTGTAATTTAAGGAGAGCGTCTAATTTCTGCGCAATCGTTAGTTCCATTCGGAGATTTGTGTTTTAATGTATAATGAATAATGTCTAATGTATAATGATATGTATTGTAACTTTCTGAAAATCAGCGACTCCAGTGTTTTACATTATTCATTATACATTATTCATTAAAAGTATCGAATTGGATTCGTGTCCGTTTCAGATAAAATTACCGCAAAAGTAGAGAATTTTTTTGTCAAATGCCCGAAAATCAATTCTTTCGTAAATATCTCGCTTTCATAATGCCCAATGTCGCAAATACAAATGCGACCGTCGGCGTCAAAAAACTCGTGATATTTATAATCAGCCGTGACAAACACATCGGCCCCTGCTCGTATCGCATCGGGTAATAAGAAGCTGCCTACTCCCCCACACACAGCCACACGTTTGATTGGATGAGTAGGCAAAGGTGTGTAGCGGATCAGGTTCAGGGCCATCTGCTCTTTCAGATAAGTAAGCCACAGGCTGCTGTCCATTGGTTCTTCTAATTCGCCGATAGCTCCCGAACCGACTGTTTGATTCGCATTATTGAGCGGATAGAGATCATAGGCCGGAACTTCATACGAGTGAGCGCGTTTCATGACAGCGACTACAGTGTTCTCCAGATAAGTCGGTACGAGCACTTCCAGCCGTTGTTCGTCAACCGTCTCGTCCTGGCCAACAGCGCCAACTGTCGGGCTGGCTCCATCCAGGGGCTTAAATGTCCCCTCTCCATTCACTCGAAACGAGCAATGTTCATAGGTGTCAATACGACCTCCGCCAGCTTCATAAATAGCCGTCAACACAGCTGTTAAGTCAGCGTTGGGGACGAAGACGACCAGCTTGGACAAGACCTGCGTTTTAGGAGCCAACACACGTACGTTTTGGAGCTTGAGCTTTTCGGCAATCTTGAAATTAACGCCACCCGTTACATTGTCTAAATTAGTATGGGCGGCATAAATGGCAATGTCGTGTTTTATGGCTTTAATGACCGTTCGCTCAACGTAGGTTTTGCCGTTCAGTTTTTTTAGCCCTTTAAATACAATAGGATGATGGGCTACAATAAGATTACAGCCTTTGGCAATCGCTTCCTCAACAACGGCTTCAGTCGTATCGAGGGTCACCAAAACGCCCGTTATCTCGGTCGAAGGGTCGCCTACGATTAACCCTGAATTGTCGTAAGATTCCTGATAGGCGAGCGGGGCGAATGCTTCAAGGTAAGCGGTGAGGTGTCGAATCTGGGGCATAATCAGTATCGGCAAATAAATGCCAGAATTTTCACAAAAGTAACGACGTTTAGCGGGCCATCTAGCTACCGCAGCTTTATGACTGTATGTGTTATTGAGGCAAATCGTCAGATTAAGGTAAATAGCCTACTCTAATCCGTCGATTTTTCGGAACAACATTTACAAAAAAGGTGGTCAACTAACTGAGACAAAATTGAAATTTCATAGCACAAAATCGAAAGTCTAGAAGAATAGTAGACACTCAAGCGTCTGATTCACAACACAATGATACTATCATGATAATTGAAAGAATTTGAACGACTTTCAAACACTCCTTGTCCCTCCCCTGCCCTAAGTTTGACTAAAACCAACAAGCTACTTTCGGTTTTGGCTCTACGATGAGTAAACAACCGTATGGCATCCTGTTTGTATAGGACAAGTTGCGATTTCTAAACCACTTATAATGACACCAACAATAACCTGTTTCGGCGAAATCCTCTGGGATGTGTTACCAACCAGCAAACAACCCGGCGGAGCCCCCATGAACGTTGCAGCCGATCTACGTAATTTCGGCCTGAATGCACAACTCATTAGTCGCGTTGGGAGCGATGAATTGGGGAAAGAACTCCTGGCCTTTTTAGCCGAAAAGCAACTCCCGCTTGACCTCGTTCAAATTGGCCACTCCCACCTGACGGGCATTGCCAAAGCCAACCTTTCGGATACCAACGAAGTGACGTACAAGATTGTACAGCCTGTAGCCTGGGATTATATCTTTCTGGAGCCGCTACTGCTCGAAGCAGTTCGGCAAAGTACGTTGTTTGTGTATGGCAGTCTGGTTGCCCGTAGTCAGCAGTCGCATGAAACGTTGCTTGCTTTGCTGGAAGTAGCTCCCAAAAAAGTATTTGATGTGAACCTCCGCGCTCCACATTATGAACGAGCAACCGTTGAAGAACTTCTCTATCGAGCCGATATTGCTAAACTGAATGAACATGAGTTAGTCGAATTGTCGGAGTGGTACAGCGATGAAACCGATCTGAAACAGGCTATGCTGCAACTGCGCGAGCGCTATCAGTTGGAAACGTTGTGCGTAACACTTGGTGAAAAGGGGGCAGCTTTGCTCGATAAGGATGGTTTTACACAGCAGGCCGGTTTTTCGGTTGAGGTAGAAGACACCATTGGTAGTGGCGATGCGTTTCTGGCCGCTTTTATCTATAAAACGTTACAAGGCGCTTCCCCGCAAAATACGCTCGAATTTGCCTGTGCAACGGGTGCTTATGTTGCTACGCAACGAGGAGCTACACCCACCTTCACGGAGGAAACCATCACGCATAAGATTCTGCAAGCGGAAGTCTCCTAAACGTTGACCATCTTCACTAAACATCATGCGAAAAATACGTCTGACCAGTCTGCTATTCGTTGTTTTGAGTCATTTTTCATTCGGGCAGAGTCATCACGTACCGATGAAATCGGACCCCTATCGGCCGCAGTTTCATTTTACGCCCAGGGCGCATTGGATGAATGACCCGAATGGAATGGTCTATTACAAAGGGACGTATCATCTGTTTTTTCAGTACTACCCCAAAGCAACCGTCTGGGGACCAATGCACTGGGGCCACGCGACCAGCAAAGACATGGTGCATTGGAAGGAGCAACCCATTGCGCTGTATCCCGACAGTTTAGGCTATATTTTTTCGGGAAGTGCCGTGGTTGATGTGAACAATACGAGTGGTTTTGGTAAAAATGGGCAGGTGCCATTGGTCGCTATTTTTACGCACCATAATCCCAACTTAGAGAAGCAAAAACCCGATCAGGTAGAATCTCAGAGCCTGGCCTATAGCCTGGATGAAGGGAAAACCTGGACCAAATATGCGGGTAATCCAGTCCTTCCCAACCCCGGTATTACTGATTTTCGAGATCCGAAAGTTCGATGGTATGAGGCAGAGAAGAAATGGATCATGACCTTGGCAACCAAAGATCACATCACGTTTTATTCGTCGCCCAATCTAAAATCCTGGACGAAGGAAAGTGAGTTTGGGATCAATGCTGGGGCGCATGGTGGTGTTTGGGAGTGTCCGGATTTAATTCCACTGAATCACAACGGCAAAACCGTATGGGTATTGATCGTGAATATTAATCCGGGTGGACCCAATGGAGGTTCGGCGGCCCAGTATTTTGTCGGTGATTTTAACGGTAAAAACTTCAAGGCCTACTCGAAAGAAACTAAATGGATGGATTACGGGACTGATAATTATGCCGGTGTAACCTTCTCCAACACGGGTAACCGAACTATTCTAATGGGTTGGATGAGCAACTGGCAATACGCTACTGTAGTCCCGACCGAGGCCTGGCGTAGTGCAAACACCGTTCCGCGCGAACTTGGCCTGAAAGAAGTTGGGAAGGAGCTTTTCCTGACCTCCAAACCCATAAAAGAATTGGACGAGCTAAATGAGCAGCGCTTTTCACTGAAAAACCAATCAGTAAACAACAGTTATGATCTGACGGCCAAGACAAAAAACGCTACGGGCTTATTCAAGCTGGAAATAACTACGCAAAACACAACTGATTTCTCGATCGTGTTGGCCAATAAGCAGGGCAATGAGGTTGTGATAGGTTACGATAAACGTGCTAACCAGTATTACATAGATCGTAGCCATTCAGGTAAGGTTGACTTTGAAAAAGGATTCGCGAAACGGCATTCGGCTCCCCGCTTCTCGACAGATAAAGTAATGTCGCTGACTATATTAGCAGATGTGGCTTCTGTTGAACTGTTTGCCGACAACGGGCTTACCGTAATGACCGATATCTTTTTCCCCGACCAGCTGCTGAACCAACTATTCATTAAGTCGGCGACAGGCATAACGCTGTCGAATTTGACGTATACTAAACTAGCTCCCTCTATAGAGAACGGTCTTTAACAGGTAACTGACTAGTTTTTTTGTCATTTCGACGCAGGAGAAATCTTAAAGCTCCTCATTAATCAATCTTTAAGATTTCTCCTGCGTCGAAATGACAAAAACAAGTTCATAAATTCTATAAAGTTTAAACTGATCCGGCTTAGTTATCGACCTTGATACGCTTTAGAAAGTCGTTTCCCTATTTTTAGGAAACGACTTTTTTGCATAATTCCAGATTCGAAAATTTGTCGCAGTCATACCTCAAATTGGCGTATTTACACCCGTATCGTTAGCTTAATGATCGATCGTTTTGCTTAGCTATTCAGTAGAGAAGAGTAGGGATTCGACTGTCTGATAAGTAGACTAATGTCAATTTTCATCAACGTTTAACGAATAAGGCTATGTTTGAAAACACAAGAGCATTTAGTAGGTTAAGTTGATGGCGTACTGGGTACCTATTCTTTTGATTTTACGTATAAACCCTTACGTAATGCGGCTGGGGAGGTGTATGGTATTATGGACATGGCGGTTGATGTTACCCAGCAGGTACTGGCCCAGCAACAAATTGAGAAAACGCAACGGCAAGTAACCTACCCGCCTACAGTTGGCTGGAGATAGTGACTACTCAGTTTACATTTTCTTTGAAATAGAGCAACTTAGCCAACGATACGGATGGCCCATCACAAAACGAAACAATTCAGCTTCGGACTCCTGGCCGGATTGATTGCCTATGCGCTGGTTGGTAAACTGGGCCTGCATCTACTCCAGCTAAGCTGGGCGGACTATGCCGCGCATAGTTCTGATAAATCCTACACCCTGCCCATGCTGTTAGCCAGGTTAATAGTCGGCCTACTGGCGGCTGCTGTGGCCAGTGTTATGGCGACCAAACTGGCCAACGATGCGGGGAAAAGTGCCTGGTGGGTGGGTGCCCTAGTGTTCATCGGGGGCTCCTATGTTCACTTACTGACGGCTGTTTGGACAGAGTACCCAATTTGGTACCACTGGGCTTATTTGTTGCCGATCTTACCCGTTATTGGGCTAAGTCACTCTCTGTTAGAGAAGCATTAGTGTCCAAGCCATCAAGTAGTTTTCTAGTTTCGGAGTTCTCTATCTCCCATAAATGCTCCCTCCTGAGACGAAGAGCGATTTGCGTCTCTGTCATTCGGGCCTTTCACAAGGCACTAAACAATGTCCTCTTCGGCTCATTTTTTACCATATGATAAATGGAAGCCCCGCCATGGGTACTACCTTTACCTGATGGAAGCACTTATCAATCTTATCCTCCAATTTGGTAACCTCAATAAACAGCAGATCGAGTTTTTGTTGAGCAAGGTTGAAATGCTCGAATTTAAAAAAGACGACTACCTGTCGGAAGCCGGGAAGGTGCCCCGCTATGTGGCCTTCGTCTTGGAAGGCGTGTTCCGCTTTTGCTATTATAATAACAGGGGCCAAGAAATAACCAATTATTTTGTGGACGAAGGCAATTTTGTCGTCGATAATGAAAAATTCGAATCGGAAATTGTGGCCTCCGAATATGTACAGGCCGTGACCGACTGCAAAGTACTGGTTTTCAACAAAAAGAACTGGGACCAGCTATCCAACACCATTGTGGGCTGGGACATGATGAAGGCCAACATGGTAAAAAAGTGCCTGACGCTGGCCATGGAACGGCGCAGTCCGCTGGTTTCAGAAGACGCCACCACGCGTTATCTTTCCTTCATTGAGGCATTCCCCGGCCTGATCAACCGCATCCCGCTTTCGTACGTGGCCTCCTACCTGGGCATCACCCAACAATCGCTGAGCCGTATACGCCGTAATATCCGTTAACGGCGCTTTTTACCAAATGATAAAGGGTTTCTTAGTGCCGTTTTCAACCTTTGCTTATTCATTTAAACGTAAAAATGATGAGCAAAAAGATCGTATTGATAACCGGAACAAATAGTGGTTTTGGCTGGCTTACCGCCCACAGCGTAGCCGCCTTAGGGCATCAAGTATATGCCACCATGCGCGATACCCAGGGTCGTAATGCCGATAAAGCAAAGGCCCTTGCGGCCGTAGCGAACGTGACGGTTTTGGACGTTACCCTGACCGACGAGCCGAGCGTGAAGCAGGCCGTTGAAACCATTTTGGCCAAAGAGGGTGCTATTGATGTACTGGTGAACAACGCTGGTTACGCCATGAGTGGCGTGGCCGAGAGCTTTACCACCGCCGATGTGCACACCACGTTTGATATCAACGTGTATGCCCCCTGGCGACTGATCAAGCAGGTGCTGCCCGCCATGCGCCAACAGGCCGAAGGACTGATCATTAACGTGACCAGCGGCTTTGGGCGGGTATCGTTCCCCTTTGCTACCATTTATGCGGCCTCCAAATTTGCGCTGGAAGGAATAAGCGAGGGTCTGCATTACGAGGTAAAGCGTTTAGGCATTGAGGTGGCCCTTGTGGAGCCGGGCGCTTTCCCGACCGAAATGCAGCAAAAGAACAACCCCGCATCTGATCAGAGTGTATTTGAGGGGTACGGCGCCATTGCCGATATACCCAATAAAATGATAGCCGCCTTGGGCGGAGAAATGCAGGCTAAAAAGCCTAACCCGCAGGATGTTGCCGATGCCATTGTAAAACTGATCGGCACGCCGAAAGGCACCCGACCCTTACGCACCGTGGTCGACCCCATCACCGGTCAATACATTGAAGCCGCCAACCAGGTCGTAGCCGAACAATTTGCCAAAGGATTGACAGTGTTCGGGATGAGCGAGTTATTATAAGTGGAACAGATTTAACGGGAACGGCAGTGGCGTGGGCTCCTGCCGCTTTTTGTTTCTAGCTGTTAGCGTATTGTAGCTAAGATTTACTGCTACAGCGTTTCATAAATTCCTCCCAACTGAGACGAAGAGAGCGTTGCATATCGATAATTCCAGCGATAAAGAGAATGTATAAGTAAGGTTACGTACACATGCAATAGTTGTATGATACTTATCATTTTATTGTAAAAAAGATTTCTTCGTTACTAAGAGTCCGCTTTAGCCTTTAAAGTGCTCATGCAGTTGACAAGACATGCTGGCTTTCGTTCAATCGATGAAAGCGGATATAATTCGATTAATCTCCTGTTTCTGACGTTGAGTGGCCCCGTCCCACATATCGTTATGAAGCGTGGCCGGCAGTTGAACAATCTGTATGCCCAATGCTCGCTGTTCTTCTTCTGTAGGCAGTACCCCTTGGTCAGCTACCTGATCACTAGAGCGTATCGAGAGGATGCGAGGGGAGCGGACTCTGGGTAGAGGCATACGTCGATTATCTAACGAGATCACCTGGCTCACTAGGGTGGGATGTTGCTGGGCAAACAACACCGTCATATCACCGCCATTCGAGTGACCAATCAACAGCACATGTTTAGCATCTAAATCAGGTCGCTGCTTTTGGAGGGCTTCGATTACAAAGTGAATGTTCTCCGAACCGCGCTGCCAATTAGGCATTCTGACTTCATAAGGCCTACCTGTCATCGGTAAAGGCTCGTCGGTGGGTAGCTCGTGCTGGATACTAGCGACCAAGTACCCATGGGCCACTAAATTCTGAGCAATGAAGGAATAGGCTTTGTTACTACCTTCATACCCATGACTAAGCACAGCCAGCTTTAAGGGGGCATTTACTGTTCGAGGCATGTATAAAAACACGGGAATGAGCCGACTGCGAAGGGTATCAAATAGCTTCAGCGAATCGGTTTTAATCGCAACATGGGTAGAATCAACTAGACTATTTGTGTTGCTAGCCCAAGTTGACGAGGCCATCAATACGCTAAAAAGAAGGCTTGTAAAATATTGGCTCATTGCTGTTTTAGAATTGCTACTAGGCAAGCAAATTTACTTAATTGGGGGTAAACCCCTCCCCAATGAGACGCCCCCCTATATCTGCTTCACCAATGAGGTGTTTGTTTTGACCGCCAGCGTCAAAAACTGTCAATGATTAGTCGTAGCATACCAACTACAACTACCTGTATCTATGCCTCCTCGACGCTACTTTTTTAACTGGTTGAGGGCAGGACCAACCCGTTTAAAACCATGCTCCTCTCGGAATTTATCTTGTTCAGCTTCACTCATCGGTTTAAGGGCCCCTTCGCTTACCTTTTGGAAAAATTCTTCCATTTTACCCGCTGGCTGAAAAGTCATCAATAACCGGCCAACACCAGGACCTACCTTGGCAAAACAATGGGGTATGTTGCGCGGACCAAACACACTATCACCCGTCTTGGCCTGGTGGATCACCTCACCAACCTTAATCAGAAACTCGCCTTCCAGCACATACCACAACTCATCCTGATCAAAGTGGGTGTGAAGAGCAGGTCCTCCTTCTTTAACGCGAGTAGATTCATACACGTACAAATCGCCATTGGTATCTTTAGTGGATACCTTGGTCATAAAGGTATCGCCATCAAAAAGGGAAATAGCATGATTAAATCGGTCCTTCCCTGCATCGACTTTAAACCCTTTGTCAACGCGGTAGTTTTTTAAGGTGTGGGCTGCCCACAAGAAAGGAGAAGCCAGGAAGGTAGCTGTCGCCAAACCAGCTTTTAAGAAACTATTTCGGTGCATATCAATTCAGGCTATTGTATCAAGATTGAGTCATTCCTACGAATAAACTAAGGTTTACAACACCGCTCGTAAGTTGTTTAGCCAGCGGTCAATAGAGTTGTATAAGTGGGGGACTTCCGTCTGTCGCTGCCACAAATGGTATGACTTCTTTCGGACTCAATTAATCGGCAATTTTAATCCAAAATTGGTAAGGAATGGAGTTCCAATTTACCCTGAATGTGCCTTTTGCAGCAGCCACTGACTTTAGGATAAGTGATGCGTGAACTACAGTTAACTTACTGGTTGTATGTTAGTCTATTCCTTCATTAAGCTTAGCGTTTTGGCCTGCCAATATGCGCCAGCTGCCTTCTTTGTTGGTTAAGAGGATCGTTCGGCGAAACCGGAAAGTCTGGCCTGGATAGCGTTCATCCCCGCTTAAATCCGTACGGACATGAACAAGGGCCATATCCGGTTTGAGCATGGTTATATCTTCAATGGAACGGGTGGTAAACTGAGTCGATTTGAAATAGGTCGTATGGGTGGTTTGATAGTGCTTCTCAATCTGAGCGCGGCCTTTGTAATAGGCACCAAACCAGTTGACCCAGGTGGCATCCGTATGGTATTGCTGAGCTAATGCTTTAGCATCATGACGATTCCAAGCCTGTTCATAGTTGGCAATGACTGATTTGATGGCTTCTTGGGTTGCTGTCTGGTTGTCGTTTTGGGCACTTGTTGAGTGAGCCAACAAGCTTGAAAGGGCGATTAGGGCCAGTACTATCTTTTTCATGATAAAATGAAGGTATAGTTTATTCGTGAGCTGAATAAGGCCAAGTTACTCTCGTCCTGCTACACTACTGTCCTCTTTTTATTCAAGGGTATATGTTCGTTGACTCGCCATTGGATAGCTATGTGCTATTATTTAATCTTCTATCTGTAAAGCTAGTGCGTTGACAAACTAGATTCTAACTGTTTCTATAGATTCTTCCGATTGCTATTGTACTGATAATCAGAAACGATAGAATCAACCGCGCGGGCGGCCCTGAGAATTTATAGAATCTAAATTGGACAAGCACTAGCCACTTTCAGAAATCGGTAACAACAGACCGTAACATTATTCTTGTCACAATATAAACGGACGAATGTATTGGGACGGATAGAATCTATTCTCATTAAATGCTCCCAAGTAAAACACTAGATCGTTAGCTAAGTTCAACAAACTAAGCGCCATCAAATAGGGCATAATGAAGGGGTACACTATAGTATGGCTCTTGATACCAGTTTGTTTTAAGAGGAGCTTTCTCTTATATTAACCTCTATCTATAATGTTATATTTAAATTTTTCCTTATTATTTTTCAATTATAAATTATATAAATAGTTTTACTTCTTTATCAGCTATATCTAAAATACTAGTAGCTACTGAGTCAACCCAAGGATTCGTTTCCTACATATTAGTATACTAGCATCTTTTCTTTTCGCCATGTATTGAGACCATATAAATATCTCAATTATGTTGCCTTCTACTCAACTTTACTCCTAATTACTCAGCAACTTTTTAAATTTTACGTTAGCAATCATAAACAGATCAGTACTAATTGCCATGAGCCGTTGGACCTTGTTTGTGCATGCTGAAGCATATACCAATTGTTGAAGACGTAGCGCAAATTCGTGTTACTGTAACTGAACAATCGATTTCGCATGGATATGATGTGCGAACAGCTTAGGCTGGGGTAGCTGATCTGATAAAAGTAAAAAAATGGTTTCTCAAACTGATCATGTGAGATATTATGATGGAGAATATAAATGGTTCTCAGTTTCTGGAAAATATTCGTTCCAATTCAGAAACTGCTCATAGTCTATTTATTTTTTAGATAAAGCGCACATGGTTCATTTGCGAGATGGCATGGAGCTAGGCACCGATGATTATGTAATGAAACCGTTTACGTTTCATAATCTAAAAAGTACAATTGAATGCCAACCGAAGTGGAAAGACCTTCGAAAAGTGCACTGAAAACCAGATAAATATAAACCTAACACTGTACTTGCGGCCGATAGAAACAATAATTCGTTTACGAATTATTTGAATATAGGTAGAAGGGCTTTGCTAACTGTAGACTTTGCTTTTTTGAAGAGTCGATTTTGCGAAACGATCAGTCTTTAGTCTCATTTATATGGCTTATTCTAAGTTACTCACCCGTCAAATTTCCCGCTATTTAACCAGCGAATTTCAACAAGCGCCTGAAGTGATCAAATTTCTGGAAGCAGTTGATCGATCCTATCTCGCCTATGAACGGGATCGGGAACTTACCGAGCGGGCCTTCTCAATTAGCGAAAAAGAATACAGTGCATTACACGCTACTTTAAAAAGTGAACTTCAAATAAAAAAACTCTCCGTTCAAAAGCTTGAAGAAGCTGTAAACACAATCAGTGAGTCAAATTTCCAAACGGAAGCTAACGATTTATTATCGATAGCCCGTTTCCTTCATCAGCAAATTAATCAGCGAAAAAATGCTGAAAAAGTTTTTAAGTCGCTGATTACAAACATGGAGAATGGGGTACTACTGGAAGATGAAAATCGAGCCGTTGCCTTCACAAACCAAGTTTTCTGTGAGTTATTTAATATTCCGGTTTCACCAGAAGCTTTACAGGGCGTTGACTGTACCCATGCAGCCGAAGCGTCAAAAGACTTATTTAACGAACCAGAACAGTTTGTTCGTCGCATTAATACCATTCTGTCGGAGAAAAAGCTGGTCAAGGGAGAGATTCTGGAACTGGCGAATGGAAGTGTATATCAGAGGGATTACATTCCGTTATTCCTGGACCACAATTACAAAGGCCATCTTTGGAGCTATACCAATATTACTGAACAGAAAAAGAGCCGGGATGCGTTGGAACAAAGTGAGTTAAAGAACCGTCTGATTATGAATGGGGCACTCGATGCCATCATTACTATAGATATTGAGGGAGTAATCACATTCTGGAACCCGCAAGCCGAAAAAATATTTGGATGGACCAGCCAGGAGGCACTCGGGCAGAAATTATCGGATTTAATAATCCCAACGGTTCATCGGGATAGTCATACCCAAGGGTTGCGATCGTATGTGCAAACCGGGGAGGGCCGGGTATTGGGGAAGACACTAGAATTGCCAGCACTCAACCGGGCAAAAAAAACCTTTCCCATCGAGTTATACATTATTCCGTTAAAACAGGGAGACAATGAGTTCTTCTGTTCATTCATTCGGGATGTGTCCGAACGTAAAAAATATGAATCTGAGCTAGAGAAGCTATCTCTGGTGGCCAGCGCCAACCAAAATGGCGTTATTTTCGTCGACCTCAGCGGTAAAATTTTTTGGGTTAATGAGGGCTTTCAAAAGCTTACTCAATACAATTTCAACCAAGTTTCAGGCAAAACCCTCTTTGACATCTGCCAAGGACAATACACGGATGCCACCAGTCCAATTGCTATTGAGAAAGCACTCAACCAAGGCCAAAGCTTTACACTAGAGGGCATCTATTATAGGCAGGATAAAAGCTGGTTCTGGGCACGCATCAGTGGCCAGCCGATCATTGACAAACAGCAGGCCATTACACAATATTTTTTTATCGTGGAAGATATTTCCCAGGAAAAAATTGTGCAGCGTCAGCTTAAAGAGTACGAAGAAAAGTTGCGGATGGCGCTGACCAACGTTGGCGATAATTATTGGGAACATGATTTTCGTACCCAGAAAACCTATTTTTCTAATCCATCGAATAAGTTGCTGGGCTTTCCAATTGATGAGTTAACGGATCTGGCCGGTTTATGGTGGCGTCAAGTTCATCCGGTCGACCGCCCTATACTTGAAGAAAACGACAAAATGTATAGAGCTGGTTTACGTGCCCGCCATTCGCTTGAGTACCGAATGATCCATAAAGATGGATCGATCAACTGGGTGCTTGATCGGGGGGTTGTAACTGAGCAGGATACGACTGGAAATCCACTAAAAATTATTGGTACCCACATTGATATTACCCATCAGAAAGAGCTAGAGATCGCTCTCAAAGTAGCCAAAGCTACCGCTGAGGAATCGACTCGTTCGAAAGAATTATTTCTGGCCAATATGAGCCATGAAATCAGAACACCTATGAACGCCATAATGGGTATGAGTAATCAACTCAAAAAAACCTCGTTAACTGAACAACAGCAGTTCTATCTGAATATCATCCAGGCGGCTTCCGACAATCTACTGGTCATTATTAATGATATCCTGGATCTATCCAAAATCGAAGCGGGAAAACTTACCATAGAACAGATTGGCTTCGAACCTCACCAACTGATAAAGAAGGTGATCCAAATCATGAACCATCGGGCCGAAGAAAAGGGATTGTTATTCACCAATTCATTTTTCGATACCCGAATAGCGCCTGTTTTAATAGGCGATCCCCATCGGCTGACGCAAATACTACTTAACCTGATTTCGAATGCGATTAAGTTTACTGATAAGGGAAGAGTTGACATTAGTTGTCAGGTTGTTAAGGAGGATGCTACCCGGCAAATAATTCAAGCAACTGTACAGGATACGGGAATAGGCATGGACGATGAGTTTGTCCGAACAATTTTTCAAACTTTTAGCCAAGAGGATACATCCATCACCCGTCGATTTGGCGGCACAGGGCTCGGCATGAGCATCTGCAAAAATCTGGTTGACTTAATGGGTGGTCAGATTGAGGTGAAAAGCCAAAAACAGGTGGGAACCACTGTAACTTTCTGCATACCTTTTAACAAAGGAGAATCTAGCGATTTACCCCACAAACAGCCCGAACAGATTAATACGGACTTCCTTTCAGGGAGTAAGATTCTGGTGGTGGATGATAATGAAATGAACCGGTTACTTGCTTCTACCATCCTTAAAAATTATGGAGCGCTGATCGATGAGGCTCGGAATGGTTTGGAAGCTTTTGAAAAACTAAAAGCGCAACCGTATAATCTGGTATTGATGGATGTTCACATGCCGATTATGGATGGCCTGGAAGCTACCAAACAGATTCGAGAAAAAATAAAAGGCCAATTGCCGATTATTGCCTTAACCGCCTTAGCTGTTTCAGGGGACCGGGAAAAGTTTATGAGGGCTGGCATGAATGATTATTTGTCTAAACCTTTCGATGAATCAAGCCTACTTACCGTAGTGGCAAAATGGTTGGGGAAAGCTAGTGCCTTCCCTAAGACTACTAGCGAAACAGAAAATCAGGATAGTCTTTTTGACCTTTCTCAACTCCGATCAATTGCTCAGGGTGATGAGGAATTTATTTGGGAAATGGTTAGCATGTTTATTGATCTGGTGCCAGCAGGCATTAAAGAAATGAAAACGGCTTATGAAGCAAATGACTTTAAAAAAGTTAGCCAGCTCGCCCATCGGCTTCATCCTTCCGTAGCAACACTTGGTATTACCTCGCTAGCTGATGTATTAGTTAGCATTGATAAAAACGCAGAAATCTACCAGGCTAGCCCGCGACTGGAACACTTAATTTCACGTCTTGGCGAGGTAGTTGAGGAGGTAGTCGATCAATTAATAGCGACTGGCAGCATGAATAAATCAAGCTAGTAACTACCCACTAAGTTAAATAAAGATTTAAACTTATAGTTCAAGGGGGCAATAATAGCCACCATCACCAGAGTAAATAGGTAATGACAAACTGGTTTAGTCAACGTTAACATTTTATTTAATTCTTAACCTATGAAGAAATTTTTTTATTATGCCCACTCATTCAATACATCAGCCCAATTCGAACAACTTACAGCTTCTTCAGGACGTTTGGAATGAATCAAAGGATGGCTTAGCTGTATTTCAGAGTATTTTTTCAGGCACTAGTCAAATTAGTAGCTTTTTCTTAGCTGAGGCAAATCCAGTATTTATAGATAGGATGGGGAAACCAGCTGATGAACTAATCGGTAAACGTCTTATCCAATTATTTCCTCTGCCTAAGGCGGCTAATTTTTTCAAGCTGTTTAAAGAGCTTTTACTAACTCAGAAAAGCAGACAAATTGAAGACGAGTTTATTAACCATTATAGTCGCCAACCTATCCGCTATAATTTTACTATCATGCCATTAGAGGACAAAGTTCTTCTAATTATTGCGCCAAAAATTGATGAGAAACAGCTTCAGTTAGAAAAACCAACGCAACTAATTGACCAGCTTTTTAACCTCTTTACTAGTGGGGTTACGTTCTTCGAGCCAGTGCTAGACGACCACAATATACCTGTAGACTTCCGATTCGTCTTAATCAACGATGTGGGGTTAGCCATGAGTGGATTTCAGCGTCAGCAACTCATAGGCAAAACGCTGCGTGAGATTTATCCCGCTACCGACTCTTTTGGGTTGTTTACTACTTATCGAACCGTCTTTCTGACTGGAGTGGCTTACCAGGGAGAGCATTTCTATCCAGATTACAGTATATGGCGAGAAGTATCTGTCACGAGGGTAAGTAATGGGCTTATGGTTACTTATAATGATATCACTTACCATAAGAAACTAGAACTGATTTCTCAACAACAGGAATCGTTTCTGCACACTTTATTTGCTAATAGTAACGCTTTATTAATACTGTTTAATCCAATTTTTCAACAAGGAGAACTGATAGACTTTTGCATCGTGCGCTGTAATGAAGTCTATGCCAAAATTGCAGGCCAGACATCCGATCAACTGGTTCAGCAACACTTCTCAGTACTACATCCTGGTTTCCAGGAAACCCAGGTATTTGAAGCAGTCAAGCAACTATTAATTACGGAACAATCACAACAATTTTTCGAAACGTGTCAATTTAATGGCCGGACCGTCTGGTTTGACTCTACTGTTGTAAAAGTTGACCAATACATCTTACTAAGCACGTTAGACATTACCGAACGGTATGAGTGCCAACAAACGATTGATCAGCTTACTCAATCGCTACAACGTACCAGTAATAATATACAAGAATTTAACTTTGTAGCCTCCCATGATTTACAGGAACCATTAAGAAAGATTCAACAATTTGGCGATTTACTCAAAACGGGCTACGGTGATGCGCTAGGAGACGGTAGGGATTATTTAGATCGGATGCAGGCATCTGCTCAGAGAATGTCTATGCTCTTAAAAGCACTACTCGCATACTCTCGTGTATCCACTATTCGTAAACCATTTGTAACTATCTCCTTGACGTCAGTCATAAATAAAGTAATAGGCATCCTAGAAGTGCCTATTAAACAAACAAAAGCTCACCTCGAGGTAGAAAACTTGCCAGTCATAGAAGGAGATGTCTCCCAGTTAGAACAACTATTTGAAGAGCTGTTGTCGAATAGTATAAAGTTTGTATCAACTGGGGAACAACCTAATATTCGCATCAGTTACCAGTGTTTGAAAATCAATGAGTTGCCACCTTCGGTGTTGGCTAAAGGCTTTGTTTCGGCCTATCATGTGGTTACCGTCCATGATAATGGAATTGGCTTTGAGAGCAAATACAATAAACGCATTTTCGGTGTTTTCCAGCAAATACACAAAGGAGTATATCCTGGTACAGGGATTGGCTTAGCTATTTGTCAACGGATAGTGGAGAACCATCACGGAGTGATTGTATCCCAAAGCGAATATGGAAAGGGAGCCTCATTCGCAATTTATTTACCTATGTAACGTGAATAATGGGTTGATATAATATATAAACCACTGACAATCAGTTTACTAAAAGATGGTTTTGTCATCCCGACGCAGGAGGGATCCGCTCCGGCGGCCCGGTTCGGTAGCTAGAATGTGCTGCTGTTAGCGAAGATCCCTCCTGCGTCGGGATGACAAAAAACACTGATAATCAAAGAATTAAATGGAAGCTGAGCCATTATTCACGTTATGTAGAGGAAACAATTAAAGCCTCTCAAAAAATGCTCCAAGATGAGACGATGTAGCTTTCATATATCAACCCCGTTCATGGGGTGGTTTATGGCTCGGTAAGTTGGCAAGGTTCAGGAACGGACAACTTACCGGATTTAACCATTAAATTAGTGCTCCCCTATAATAATTTCCCTTCTGAATTTTATTCCCGTTCTAATCCTTTGACGGCATGGGCTACTAATTCGTTATCACTCATTAAATAAAGGAATTTGTTTAAGCTGCGACTTAATAGGCTTCATATGAATTGTTCAAGTGTAGTGGCAAAATACTTTCTCAACCTGATCACGCTCATTCAAGTGGAAGACTTAGCTGGCCAGTTGGCCATTCACCGAAGTATATTCAATAACCAATGAGTTAATTCCTACAAAAACTCGGTGCAGGCTAAAGTGCAGATCGAGATAAGTGCCCAGACCGATCCCAAAATAATGTTCCAGATCACCTTTGTTGGTGATACAGCCGGTTTCATTAAACTTGAGCAGTGGAACAAAAGGTGAATAAAATTCCAGTTCATCGGCATAGTGCGCCAGAATTGCAACTAGATCATGGGCATTGAAGGCACCGATCCATTCATCGGCAAAGCGGAGAGCTTGCTCTTTTACAAGACCGCTTCGCGCATCATTCCACCGGACGGTATTAATGTAGTTGTCTTACAACACAAATTGACAGCTACCTCAGTTACCTAAGCTGTACTCAATGAATCTGTCATTATGTTCATTACTTACTTTGCTCAAATTACATGGGGCATTTTTTGGATTGGCTGGGCCATATGGGGATATATAACACGCCGTCGAGTTCACGTGCAGCAGCAATCTGACACGAGTTGGTATCGGCGAATCCATGTAGCACTCGTAGTACTATCCTTCATCCTATTGCTCAGTCCACTACCAATGTCTTTCAATAAACCTGTTTCCCTTTTGCTACACTGGGTTCACTTACTAGGAATGGGTTTGATGCTGATTGGAATGATGTTCGGGGCATGGGCCCGCCAAGTGCTGGCTGATAACTGGAGTGGTGCCATTCAGCAAGTAGAAAAACAGACGTTAGTTACTAAGGGACCCTATAAATACATTCGTAATCCGATGTATACCGGTATACTCTCGGCAGCGTTAGGGACTACCCTGTATCAACCTAGCTGGTCAAGCTTGACGGGCTTACTGATCTTGTATACGATCTATGCGGTGAAAATAAGACGGGAAGAGCATTTTTTAGGGCAAGTATTTCCCGGCTACTCTGCCTATAGTCAGCATACTTGGCGTCTAATTCCGTTCATCTACTGAGCTGGGAGTCTGCGAAGCATACAGGGATTAGGGTTGCCACAGCTGAAGTCCCGGTTGGAGAACTCTACCGAGAAGATTTTTTTAAGTGGATTGGCTAACTTTTGTGCAGACCTACTATAACTCTGTAGAGAGCACACCATCTCAATAAAGGCTCCTGCCTGAGACAAGGAGCGATTTGCGTATTCATAATTGGGGCGTTTTGAGAGAAGCAACAAGAAAAATTAGTTAAATCAAGGCCCTCTAATTATTGAAGGACAATCTTGATTAGACTACGACCGGATTGCTCAAGTCTGGTAGCATGTCACCGTCAATGGCAAAGTCGAATCGCAAGAGGCTAACCCCGGCATTATGGGGTCCGAACTAAGAGCGAAGTATGGCCTCTTCCAGCGACTACATGGTAAAAATGAATTTGAGGGAGCGGGTATTGGTCTGGCTATTTGTGAAAAAGTAGCGGCCAATCATGGAGGTGCCATAACGCCCATCAGTGAACCCGGACAAGGCGCTACATTTAGCGTCTACTTACCTGCCTAGTCAGTCGATTGTTAATGAATTGGCATGAGTGACTGTTTATATGCTACTAAACTAGATTATTGCTAAACAAAAGGCAAATTCAAGTGAATTAAACATTTGTTAGGTTGATTTTTTGTTTAACTTTTCGGCTGGATAGATAGCTAAAGGTTAAACAATTAAATCAATGCCAACTCAACAGCCCGAGGATGATGCCTCTTCATTCGATGGCCTTAGCCCTAAACGTATATTACTAGAATGGACAGAAGCAATTACCAATTTATATACAAACTACCAGGAGTTGTCGGGCTATATTGAGCAGGCGATAGGACAGAAGAGTCATCCTGAGGAAGATACGATTACGTATATTGGGCAGTGCCCTTTGAGCCAATTAGTAACCCTCGTGACCACAATGCAGACCGAGCTAGAAAAACTGCTTCAGGAGGTTAGTAAGAAAGATACTTCTGCTAAACTGTCCCCTCAGAAGCATTACAAAAGGCTAATGGAGCATACGCTATTGTTAGACCATTTAAATCAGCAGGCACGGTCCAGGCTTCATTTGCTTTCTCTTTCTACCTCATAACCGATCTGAATAGGCGGTAAGGGAAACAGACTACTATAACGCCTTTAAGCTGCAGAAGCCGTAGCGCAATGAAAAATAGTTGTACGTATATGGATGCCGTTATCGTGTATTTCGGAAAGTCTTTTCGAGTCGTTTAACGGCTATTTGTATTGATTTGTCAGCTTCGTAGATCACACCTACTTGCCTGACATAATTTAACATTAATTGATTGAAAGAATCATTATCGATTGATGAAGTTCCTTTTTTGGGGGAGTCGTTCATTGAGGTTGAAGGTTCGCTAGGATAAGATTCGTAAATGTAGTATAATCTGTTGAAAAATAGAAGATTATAGAGTTACAAATCTATTTATAGGCACATACCGTATCCCAATAGGACCGTAAGCTTAAAACCGTAACCGTATGATAAAGTATAGTTCGACTCAATCGTTCAGGAGTTTAATTTCCGAAGTAGGACTAAACTGTTTAAACTCACTTATTAAGCCCAGCGTAACGATCTGATCGGCCACATAGATGTAATTGCTGGCCCGTTGGAAACGATTGACAATGGCGAAAGCCTGAAGCCGCTGACGATAGGTAAAGGAGCTTTCTCCCCGGAAGTTAAGGCGATGGTAAGCGTGAATATCCATAATAGCTGCTGAAGGAATACGCTAAGTGATGGCGCAAAATCTACGCCATTTTAAGGGGGAGAATTTCATCGCCTTTTCTTAAAATGACGGATTACGCTAAGAACAGCTATGGGGTCGACTTTTTGATTGTGTAAATGATTGATAGATAGGTATATAGTAACAGGGATTTGTTGTATGGTAGAGGATATACATCCAGCCAGCGAATGGCCCGGGCATTTGTGATTGTTATTTAAAGGAAATATGTCAGAATGATCATTTATTTCTGGCAAGAAATATGTGAGCGTAGTTTGTGTGCTTCTAGGACATCGGCCCTTTCTGTAATTTATACTGGATTACGCCGTGTAGGGCAGGTTTCAATTTTTTAGCCAGCTCGTCCATATACCTGAAACTGGCTTTGGATAAGGAAGTCGTTCCGCCATTATAGTGGGCATGTACAAGATTCCCTTTAGTGGATTTACTGTCGTCTGCCTGGGGTAATTCACGGAGGCTTCCCGTTAGTTTAACCACACCTTTCTGGAGCGATAGCTGGCCCGTAAAAATAACTCCCTTATCATCTGCAATCGAATTCCCCTGTGAGCTAATCAAGAGCCCATCACTTGCAACCGAAAATAAGACACCCTGTTCGGTTAGGACTTTGCCGATGGCAAGGTAAGCCTCGGTATCGTTTAGACTAGTGGTAATGAAAATGGTAGTAGGTCTTTCGGCAGGAAGCGATTGACCTTGGGCGCTCGAAATCGTGAAATGAAATAAGACTACCCAGAAACTAGCCAAGTTCAGTAAAGAAAGTTTCATGGCCTATCGGTACGATGAATGGTTAATGTTTTGAAGAGTTTTGAAAAAAAGCGTTGGTGAAACTACTCGGTTAGTATGAGCCTACAGTTTAACCTTCAATTGAAAAAATCGAATGCCGCAATACGCATAGAGTATAATAGCAGCTGTTTCCAGTATCGCTTCGAAGTGATTTTGTGCGTAGACGCCTGCTTGGTAATCCTGAACCCAATCGATCAGTGATGCACAGAAAAAAAGTAAACTAGCTATAATTCCAACTACTATGCCCGCAATAAGTACTGACTGTCTCATGATTCGTTAAAATGAAAAAAGATTCTCTGTTCATGTCGAGTATCCTCTACTAACAATGACAATTTTTTTGCCAAACGAAAGAAGATGTCTGTTCTATAGTTAGTTACTGTACCGAAAAGGGTAAGTGTGTGGATTAATAGGCCTTTTCTGGCGTGGTCAGCTAAATGTATAGTCCATATTTAACTAACAATAGACGCTATTTGACTCGGCTTCTATGAGTAAAATTTTCCACAGAATTGAGGGGCTAATGCACATGCCCACACGTATTGGTTCGTACCAAACGATCCTATAAAGCGGGGGACAGAAGGAAGGTCACAAATCTTTAATGTCTTTATAGGGTTTCCAAGTGCTTTTGGTCAGAACAGCGCTGTTGGGATCTCCTGAACAAACCCGACATAGGTAAACAAGCTCTAAAGACCAACCTCTATCAACATTGCCAAGCGCAAGGCGAATTTGTGTTCTGGGAGTTAGCCAACTTACTGTTCGGAGTTCACCGACCTGGGCCACTTTGCCGCGCCCGTATTTTTCGTTCAATAAAGCTTCAAGTTCAGAAGAGGCCGCTGTTACATCTGCCTGTGTAATAGCCGGGGTGGTATAATAATAGTAGGAGACCGACAGAAGTGAATCGCCGTTGAACTCATACTCAAGCCCAACGTTGCGATTCACTAACGGTACGCGCGCGTAAACGAGTTTATCCTTCCGGGTCGAAGTTGGCTTTATCGATTCGGTTTCTTTTACTTGTTTAGGTGAAAAACCCCAGCGGACCTGACGAACATCGGGCGTTTGTTGGGCCACGAGCTGTCCTGCGATAGATACTAAGAAGAGCACTATATAAATAATCCGTCGGTGAGTAGGTTGCATCGTAAGTATTGATAATCTCGTTCGAATTGATAGGGCTTGATAGAGTGGCATTATGGAATGAGATACTAACCGGTCCACTTTTCTAAACCAGCGGCAATACGTAAGGCTCTCTGGACATCTTCCCAGTAAAAACCACTGTCATAACCCGTTGATAACCGGTCGCAAATTGCCAGAAAGTCGTTGGCTGCATCCATATTTTTCTGTTGGGGCGATAGTTGCTCTTCTTCTGGCGCTGGTTGATCAGATAATCCTTCCATTGAAATCGAATAAACAGTTAATGGATTGAATAAGAGGCCTGTTGGGCAAGCTCAGACAATCAGTCAGGCATCTTTACTATAAACTCCTAAAGGCGGCTAAATGGTTTTATTTTCTTGAGCCCTTCCTATGGCACTCACGGCTTTTGTTACCTAAAAACACTTTTTGGAGTCAAAAGGATACGTTTTCAAACGTTAACCCATAAGACCGCCATTCGTATAAAAAAGCAGCCCCGTCAATCATGATGGGGCTGTATTGTTGTATTGTATCCAGAAAACGCGGATTAAGCTTGTGCAGCAGGCAATGTAGTCTCTCTTTGGTCAACGACCGGAAGGGACCGTTTGCTGAGTCTGTGCTTTAAGGCGCTGAATTTCCTGTTCAAGACTGTTCGCTTTGAAGTAAAAATAAAGCCCTGTTATCAGGAAAATCTTGGAGAGAATAAAGACGGCAATAAAAGCAATTTTCCAATGCTTGTGGACTCGTATGTGTGTATTGTCAACGTCGGCATTGACATAGTACGGCTCGTTAACAGGCGGTTCAGTTGTTTTTTGAGTGAAATCAGTCTGGGTAAATGGCTTCCACTTTTTGATTTCGGTTTCGCTGATACGCAACTCAATTTTTTCTCGAATGGTCGGTGGCGGAGGAACAGCATGGCGCATGAAATAGGCTTCCATCTCAGTTTCAATTTCGTCTAACTGAGTTAAAACCTCTTCATCGGTGGCCAATATCTGTTTGAGTTCTTCTTTTTCCTGTTCAGAAGTTAATCCTAACAGGTATGATTCCAGAACTCCGTTTGTTAAATATTGATAGTTCTTCAAGTCAGTACAGTTAAGATGATCGTTGTTGCTTAAAATAAGCATAAACCATACTCAATACATTCGTTTGAGACAGTTGTAATTTATTCGCAATTTCCTCGGTTGAATATCCTTTGTAGAATGATAAATCAAAAACCAGTTTTTCCAGATCATCGTTCACCATCGTATCCTGAACAAATGGAAATTTATTGCTCCGTGGAGGGCTGGCTTCAAGCGCTTTGATTCTGGCTAAACGAATAATTTCAATGCTTATCCGATGTCCATTTTCTGTATATGATTTTATATGCAGCGATGCGAATAGGTCAATAAGTACCTTCTGAGCAAGTTCGGGTTCTGGAATGATTTTCAAAATTATTCCATAGGCCAGTGAACCATAGCGATCGTATAACGACAGATTGCTAGTACCTCGGGCAGACTCCTGAGTTTCCTGTGAGCTATCTATGTGCTTTAATACACCCATGCGTTGTCATTTAGTAAATAATAGTGCCGAATGATAATTAAATAGTTACCTTAATGAAAATAACTGATTCTGCATTAAGCGCTAGAGCTAGGTGCCTTAGAAGGCTATTAATTAATTATTTTAGTGAAATGTACTCAAATATGAGAAATGTTGTGATGTATTCCTAGAAAAGGTTGACTTAAAGTAAGGGAATATATCATTTGATCAGCAACTCGTTTAGCCAGGCCAGATTAAACTGATAATGCAGACTGCTACTGAGCAAGTGAATCATATTGTCGGGGGTTTGGGTGATGGCCAGATAACCTTTGGGTTCAGCATGGGTACTGTCCATTTCGAAAGCGCCCGTCCAGGCTCCTCCGTTAAGGTATCGCTCTTTGCCATCGGTCAACAGTTTTTTGACCGACCAGGTTTTGCCTTCGTCGAACGAAAGGGCAGCGTACATGCCATAGCCTTTATAAGAGACTCCATTCGCTTTCTTAAAAAGCATCCCTGCTTTCGGACCTTCCCGCTCGTCGGGATGATGGGTGAAGGAAACAACAAGCAGGGGGCCTTCGTTGAGTCGGTAGAGTACTAACCGCTGACCGCTCCATACCGGAGGCAACTCCGACGCTGAATAGGTCCAGGTTTTTCCCATATCGGTCGACACGCTCATAGGCATTCGTAAACCGACACTATCTGGTCCTGGAATATCATCTTTGCGCCCCAGCGCCAGAAGACTCCCGTCTTTCCGTTGAACGACACCCGCGTGGATGCCCGCAATAAGGCCACCGGTTGCTCCTGCTGTATAGATTGGTATTTGGGGGTCGGTATAGGGCATTTCCCAGGTTTTCCCCAAATCTTTACTGAGATGAATTGCGGTTCCGCCGGTTGGGCCCGGATCGGCATCGGCCGCCTGAACAAGCCATCCTTCTTTTGTCTGAAATAGACCTGCAATTACCTGATTCCGTTTCCTATGTTCTGGATTCGCTAGCGAAGGCTTCGACCAGGTTGCGCCGTTGTCTTGACTGGTTCGGAGTACCATGGCCAGATTTTGCCAGTCGCCATCGGTTTCTACGCCGTTCATGTGGTAAAGCGTTCCTTGCTTATCCTGAAAAAGCGACGCTCCCGTCATGTTCCGATCGGGTACTTTAAAGAACTCCGAAGGTTCGTCCCAGGTGGTTGCTCCGGCTCGCAAACGGCTAGCCAGTACCGTCATTTCGCGTCCGGATTCAGCATCTGTCGAAAACCAGATCGCCAGTAAATCGCCGTTGGGGCACCAGGAAATGGCAGGTTGGTGGTTATGACTATAAAACGGTACGTTCAAGGCGCAATCCGGCTTCCTAACGTATTGCTGAGGTTCCTTAAAAACGGGTTGCGTTGTCGAAACCGGATGCCAGCTGAAACGTTTTTGAGATACCCGCTGCATCACGGCAGGGGCAGCCGCTACTGGCTGGGGTTGTGTAGCAGGCATTGGCGCCTGTACGACGCGAAAACCCACCAACCAACTCTTATCTTCGGGGATCATAGCTAGCCGATTGGCCGAACGTAAGAACGTAACCGGCGTTCCATGACTACCACCTCGCGTCACCCGAAACGTACCGGCTGCCCGGCCAACCGGATCGCTTTGCTCGCCACCTGCATAAGGCCCATACCAGTCCAGACACCATTCTTCTACATTGCCATGCATATCGTGAAGCCCCCACGGGTTAGGTGCCGTCTGGCCTACTTTTAAGGAGACAATGACGGGGTCACGGTCGGTTTGCTGACTTTTTTGAAGCGCCTTGGGAAGCGAGTTGCCCGTTGAAAAGTCGCTGATCGTTCCAGCCCGGCAAGCATATTCCCATTCAGCCTCGGTGGGTAGTCGGTAAGGTTTGCCTTCTTTGCGGGACAGCCATTCGCAAAAAGCAACTGCATTGGCATAATCGACAAAAATGACAGCCTCATCATCTTCTTTCGAAAAGCCGTTTTTTCCCCGCAGCGTTTTGTGAGCCGGGTCAAATGCTTCGTACTGTGCATTCGTCACCTCGGTAGCTGCCAGCAGAAATGACTTCGTGATAGTCACTCGATGCACTGGCGATTCGTCGGCATCTTTTCCGTCACGTTCCGAACCCATATAAAACTTGCCCGCCGGTACTGAGACCAGTCGCATGCCAATCGAATTGATCGTTTGAGCCAATGGGGTACTACTTCCAGACAGCCAAAACAGGGCTACCAATATCGTTTTGACGCTTCTCGAAAATGGGCATAAGTATATGAACATTCCGATTCGTTGACAGCTAAAAGTTAATGCAGTGTTTTTAATGGGCATGCGCTTTGGTAGATTTTTCGACTTAGGTAGAAATCTGGAGCCATCTAGGTAAAAATACGGCATCCCATTAACATATCCTTAAGTCCTGATTTTCAGGTAATGAGCAATTATTATCAGGTTTTCCTAGCAAACTTATCGAATCAAGCTAGTAAAGAGTCGATATTTTAAAAAATTTTATTTTATGAGTGCTTATTAAATAAATTTATTAATATTGTATAAAATTTCTTTAACTTCAACTTAATCCGATTATTCTATGGCAAAAGATTTACTAAGGCTTATTATCATGCTGTTGATAGTAAGCACGCCCGCATTGGCACAGTCCATTTCGGGTAGAGTAACGACAGGCGCCGATGGTCAGCCTTTACCGGGTGTCTCCATTGTGGTGAAAGGCAGTACGTCTGGTACCATCACTGACGCTGATGGAAAATACACCATCGCCACCGCGAAAAACAAAACATTAGTTTTCTCATTCATTGGGTACAAAACCAAAGAAGTGGCCATTGAAGGCAAATCTTCAGTCGACGTTACACTGGATGAAGATGCGTCGGTGATCGATGAAGTGGTTGTAACGGCGTTGGGTATCAAGAGGGAAGAGCGTGCGTTGGGTTATGCTACTGCCGTTGTTAAAAATGACGCACTGATCAAAACGGCTTCACCGAACTTTGCTACGGCATTGTACGGAAAAGCGCCCGGCGTAACCATCAATGCTACACCTGGTGGCGCAACCAGTGCGGTGAGTATCAGCATCCGGGGGTTAGCCTCTATCACGGGTAATACGCAGCCGCTGATCGTTATGGATGGTATCCCCATTCGGAATGGTGAAGTACGCAACAACGATTACTGGGGTGATCAACGCATTCGAGGTAATGGTCTGTTGGACTTGAACCCAGCCGATATCGAAAACATCTCGATTTTGAAAGGTGCTTCGGCCGCTGCGCTGTACGGCTCTGAAGCTGTTAATGGTGTGGTATTGGTAACCACCAAAACCGGTAAAGGCAAAAAAGGCCTGGGTGTAGATTTCAGCGCCAGCTACAGTGTTGATAAAATTGCTTACCTACCTCGTTATCAGAACGTAAGAGGTCCTGGTTATTTCAAAAACTATGCAGATGGTGGTCAGGATGCCAATGGCTTCATTTACTACGATACCGATGGTGATGGTAAAGGTGATACGCGTGGTCTGCTTAACGCTACAGTTAACTTCGGACCTAAGTTCGATGGGCAGCCTGTTATGGCGTTTGATGGTGTAATCCGTCCTTATGTGGCATCGGGTAATAGCTATGCCGATTTATTCCAGAGTGCGCACAGTGCCAACATTAACCTGGCGGTTTCGAAATCGACCGAAAATTCTAACCTGCGTTTTTCATACACCCGGCAGGATAACGGAATGATTAGCTACGGTGCGAAAAACGAAAAGAACATCATGAACCTGAACGCCAGCTTTAACGTCAACCCAAAGCTGAAAACGGATCTGATGGTTAACTACGTCAATCAGTACACGCACAATCGTCCGTTTAAAGTGGATCGTATGATCAACAACTTTTCGGGGATGATGAACCGCTTTGAGTCGGCCGACTGGTATTTCAACAAATACCAGACCAGCCTAGGTTACAAATACGTAACAGGTACCAACCAGAGTCTGACCCCTAGCGAAAACATCATTCGGAACGGCTTCAAAACGGATATTGGTGATTACGTGTGGAGCACTCGCGCCAATACCTACGATGAGTATAGCAACCGGATTATTGCCAGCATTACACAAACCTGGAATATTCTGGATAACCTATCGCTACGGGGTCGGGTAGGAACGGACTTCACGTCGGAACGTATAGAAGATAAGCAACGCAGCTCTATTCCGCTGGCATTTGGATACTCGGGTTCGTTTGCGATGAGCAACAACCTCTACAGCAATGTTTATACCGACATTCTGTTGAATTATACCAAAAAACTGAACGAAGACATGACCGTTTCGGCACGGGGTGGCTACACGGCCAACAAAATGCTGAACACGTTGATGACCCGTTCGACTAACGGTGGTTTAAGTACCGAAAATTTCTTTGATCTCTCGGCTTCGGTTAATACACCAACGGGTACGAATAGCCGCGATCGGTATGTTCGGGACGCTTTCCTGGGTACGGTAAACTTTGATTACAAGAACTTATTCTTCATCGAAGGAACCGTTCGGAGAGACCGTACATCGACGCTGGCCAAAGGTAACAACGCCTTCGTTTACCCATCAGTTAACTCAAGCTTAGTATTCAGCGATCTGTTTAGATTACCTACAGCAATTAGCTATGCTAAATTGAGAGCATCGTGGGGTATCGTAGGTAACTACCCAGCTATCTACAGCGCGAACAACGCCTACAATCAGGGAAGCCTGAGCGTACAGCAAAGCGGTGGTAGCTCAGTGTTGTACACCAACATCAGCAGCGACTATGGCAACGATAAAATCCGCCCAGAGCAGAAGCACGAGTTTGAATTCGGTCTGGAAGCGAAACTGTTTCGAAACAGATTAGGTATCGATCTGTCGTACTACAATGCACAAATCGTAGACCAGATTCTTCCGTTAACGATTGCTGCTAGCTCGGGCGCCAAAACGATTCTGGCCAACATTGGTACACTACGGAACCAGGGTATCGAATTAGGCTTGAACGTTTCGCCGATCAGAAGTACATCACCTAACGGATTTAACTGGGATCTGACCTTGAACCTGGCTAAAAACAGCAACAAAGTTGAGAAACTGGCGAACGGTTCGACTGAACTGTTACACGCTGATTACGATGGTAATGCCGCTCAGTTACGCTCAGTAGTTGGTCAGCCAATGGGTGATATTTATGTACACGGAATCCTGAAAAATGCCAGTGGGCAGAGTGTCGTGGGAACAAACGGTATCTACCAATTGGATGCCAACAACTGGATTAAGGCTGGTAACGCCATGCCAAAACTGACGGGTGGTTTGCTGAACAACTTCAGCTACAAAGGCTTTACTCTGGACGTTGTGGTTGACTTCCGCTATGGCGGTTCGATCATGCCGACGGGTATTAACTGGCTGACATCGCGTGGATTGACCGAAGAAAGTCTGACGGCTATGGATGCTGAACACGGTGGCCTTTCGTACTACAAAGACGCATCGGGTAAAGGTATCCAGACAACGGCATCGGCTGGACCAAACGGCGAAGTTGTTTACCACGATGGTATGTTGATGCAAGGTGTTCTACCAACAGGCGAAGCGAATACCAATGTTATCTCGCAGGCTGTTTACTACAACAACACCTATAACTGGGGTGGCCCGCAGTATAGCAGCTCACGGTATGAGTTGTATGTGAAAGAAAACTCGTACATCAAAATGCGGGAGATCTCGTTTGGCTACCGGATTCCTGCCAGCCTGACACGCAAAATTGGTACCCAGAACCTGACCTTGTCGGTATTCGGACGGAACCTGTTCTTCATCTACCGGACCATTAAGGATCTGGATGCTGAGCAAACCAACGTAGGTACGAAATGGTCGGATAACATCAACAACGCTGGTAACAACCCATCTTTCCGGACAATGGGGGTTATGTTACGCGCCAGCTTCTAATCTTAATTCAATCATGAAAATGAAAAAAATATCATCTCTGATTTTAGGAGGGCTTCTGCTGGCGAACGTGTCCTGTAAGGAGTCTGATTTCACAGACGCTTACCCAAACCCGGCCAAGATTGCGCAAACAACCGTTGAAAAGCAGTTTACGGGCGTTCTGTATTCCAATAAAGACTATGTACTTCCAGGCTATCGGTATTATTTCGTTACCCTGCGTACATCCGTAAACCATTACACGCAGGCAACTGGCTGGATTAATTCGTCGGGGCAATACGTTCCGGGTTCGTCGGGGATAGAAGATGTGTGGTACAATTATTACAACATGCTGGCGCAGTATCGCGAACTGCAAAAAGTGTATGCCGCTCTATCGACAGATCTACAGGCCAGCCGAAAAATTTTCATGTTGGCGGCAGCTGTTTACGTATATGACTACACGGCGAAACTGGTCGATTTGCACGGAGCCATTCCGTTCAGTACCGCTGGCTTGCTTAGCACCAACGGTGGCGATTATGTAGCATCTAGCGCGAAGTTTGATACGGCCGAAAGCATCTATACGTTCTTGTTGGATGATTTGAAGCGTATTTCAACCGAGTTGAACGGCATCACGTTGAACGCTGGTTACCAAAAATCGTTTCAGACTCAGGATTTCCTGAACAAAGGCGACATAACTGCCTGGAAACGCTATACGAACTCGCTGCGTCTTCGATTGTTGAACCGGGTGTCGGATGTAGACAGCTTCAAATCTCGCTCAAATACTGAAATGGCTGAGATTCTGGGTAATTCAACCACGTACCCAATCGTTGAAACCAACGCGCAGAATATCCAGATGAACGTGTATGATATCAACACCGATATCAACTCGAAAGGATTCCAGGATGGCTTAGAGTCGGCTGGGTGGTTTGGTAATACAGCAGGTAAAGCCATGATCGACAACATGAATGCGAACAACGATCCACGCTTGCCAATCCTTTTCGAGCCAGGTGCTAGTGCTGGCGGGAAGTACATTGGACTTGATCCAACAGCTACAGAAGGTACGCAAACGGCGCTTTTCAATGCTGGCCAGGTGGCGATCTACAACCGTTATACACTGAGTCGCAATCAATTCTTCCCAGGTATCCTGATCAATGCTCCGCAGATAAACCTGATTAAGGCAGAATATTACCTGCGTACCAGTAATGATGCTGCGGCAAAAACGGCTTACGAAACGGCTATCGCGCAATCGGTACAGTTCTACAACGGAATTTTAGCGGTGAGCAATGCAACTGGTCTTACAAGCAAGCCAACAGCCGCAACCGATGCGTCTATTTCGGCTTATATCGCGGGTAATGGTGTAAGCTGGAGCAGTGCAACCACCAGCGCCGATAAGCTCAAATTGATTGCTACGCAGAAATGGCTGCACTACAACCTGGTAATGCCATACGACAACTGGTCAGACCTTCGTCGCTTGGATTACCCAACCCTGAGCTTCCAGGTCGACAATGCGAACAACCAAACATTGCCCCCTGTTCGATGGACGATTCCGGGTAATGAAATTACCTACAACGCAGCCAATTATGCTGCGATAAAAGCAACAGATAATCTGACAACCAAGATTTTCTGGGATGTAAAATAAGGTTTCAGTAAAGACAGATTAGGTAAATAAAGTAGAATGGGCAAGCTAGTTGGTTTGCCCATTTTTGTTTTGTGCTGATTTACAGGTGTTCTGTGTAGTCACCTATAGTCTATACATATCTTTGGGGTATGTTCAAAACTCCGTTAGGAGTGGCCTGTTAATAGAAAACAGCGTATTGTGCATAGGTTGAAGCGCCGTAGGTGTGCCCTATATGCCAAGAATTAGGTCGCACCTACGGCGCTCAAGGCTCTTATTAAGCGACAATATCTATTGACAGGACGCCCTTACAGGGCTGATTAGAACTATATGTGTGGACATAGATTGAGGATACTGATTGTGTTATGAAAGTGAGATTAGAACAGTAGGGCTATGTCCTATAGTCGCCGGATGCACCCCTATCCTGCTTTAAGGAGAGGGCCAGGGTGAGGTGAAACGCTGCTCTGAGATAAACAGCACTCATTTCCCCTGATTCTCCAACACCAGCAATTGTGGAAAAGATGTGACCCCTTTAAATAACAACTGAGTCATTTCGCCGAGAGAGTGAAAATAAGAACCCAGCACAATGTCGATATCGCCATCTTGGTCGAAGTCGGCAGCTTCCATCGTTAGCCATTTTCCGTTGGCGGCTTCTGGAGTACTGAATGGCTTAAAGTTTAGTTTACCTTCGTTAACCAGGTAAATAAATCCTTGCTCTGGCTGGGCCAGATTGGTGTAAAAGGACGTGGCGGCAATGTCAAGATCGCCATCGTTATCGAAATCACGAGCGAGGGCTTTGCTGGCACCGTACATCGGATAGAACCAGGCTTCTTTAAAATTATCTTTCCTGTCGTTCAGATAGATACGTACGCCGTGATAGTTTTTGTTGATCGCTGAGTAATCCCAGTTGTCGCCGTTCGTCAACAAAATATCCTGAAAACCATCCTTATTGAAATCGACAAGTTCGAAATAGCTGGAGCCAAAGAGCGGGGAGAAACGTAACACTGTTTTCTCTTTAAACTGACCATTCCCCTGGTTATAAAAAATAGAAACTTCTTCCCGTGCCTGTGCCATCAGGACCATAATATCAGGCTTTTTGTCATGGTTGAAGTCACCAACTTCTACCTTCCGAGCGCCTGGGAGCGTTTTCAGAACATGCTCTTTAGTGGGTTCAAAATTGTCATACCAGAAGAGTTTCCCCGCATTATTGCCAAAGCCGCAGATAAGCGCATCGTCTTTCCCATCCCCATTCAGGTCGCCGGATGCAAACTGAACAGGACGCGGTAAACCTTTAATGTTGACAGGCGTAGAACCCGGTTTGGCCGAACGTTCCAGCGTCATAAGCCTTCCCAACTTCTGGTCAGATGGGCTAAAGATTCCAATAGTCAGTACGCGAGGAGCCGCATTTTCAGGAAAGTCGATATCCGTTGGGGGCGTATCGATCCACCAGGTATCCTTCAATAAGCCTTCACCCGGTTGCAACTTTCCATCAAGTACATAAAGCGCATTTTGAGCGTCGCCTACATAAAGCTGGGCCGTGGTTTTATCGTACTTCAACAAGGTTGTCTGTGGAACGGGCTTATCGCTCAGTACAAGTTCTTTGGCGGTAAACAGTGGAAGTTGATTTGTGACAGCTGGATGCGTTTTTTGGGGTAACGGCTCTGCGGGTGCTATACGTTCATAGTAGCGCACAATCATTGACCACTCATCCATCGAGAGAGCAGGCGTTTCCGGGTAAATGGTTAGCTGACTGATGGCTTTTTCTTCCTCTGGCGAAAGCGAACGCAACGAATCCTGACCGGGCAGTTTGAGTCCAAGCCGCATGGCCATATTCGGAAGCACACCCGTTACCCAGGTCTTTTTATCCAATAATTCAGGTTCGGGGAACAAATGGCAACTACTACAATAACGTATGGCCAGTTGTTTGCCAGAAGCAATTGAATCGGTCGACATAGCTCCTTTTTTAGCTCCACCAGTTGTAGAGCGATTCATCTCGATGTCAGAAAACGAGGCCACACCGAGAGAAACAAAAAGTAGCAAACCGATTTTAAAGGCTGACATTGGGCTATTGGTTTACTGTAAATAAAAGTAGCTTCTTCTAGCAATCACCCCCCCCAACCCCTCCCCTGAAAACAGGAGAGGGGCTAAAAGTACTGTCAAGTATACGAAAATAGAGAGTGGTTAAAATGGACGTCTCCCCTCTCCTGGTTTTCAGGAGAGGGGCTAAAAACTTACGTATCCATAAACAAACTTTCGATTACGCACGCGTGCGTGCCCAGCCATTTGGCCGATCCGCCGAGTTGCGTTACCTCTACCATCAGGTTATTACGGAAGCCGCTCAAACAATGTTTATTGATTGCCTGCTTAATAGAGTTGGTTATAAACAAAGAGTCTTCTGCCAGCACGCCATCAACGATAATGATTTCGGGGTTGAATAAGGTAACCGCAATAGCGAGCCCCTTTCCTAGCTGATAACCCGTTTCGTGTAGTTGATCGATCGCGAAGGTGTCGCCTTCATTAGCCGCCTGAATAACCTGGCTGATGGTAATCTGGGTCAGATCGTCCTGATAAGCAGCTAATTTAGTTGCCTGACCCGCTTGTACTTCCTTCTGCACTCGCTTGACCAGCGACGACGCCGAAGTGAGCGTATCCAGACAGCCTATTTTGCCACAGTAGCATAATTCGCCCTGTGGGTCTACCTGAATATGCCCTAACTCGCCTGCGAAACCCGATGCGCCATGAAAAACCTCGCCGTTGCTGATAATACCCAGCCCCACACCCCAGTCAATATTGATCGTTAGGGCATGCTGTTTCCCTTGACTTCGTCCGAAACGGTGTTCGCCAAGTGCAGTGGCTTTGGTATCGTTGATCATAAAAACAGGAAAACCCCATTGTTGCTCCAACCAGTCCGTAAAAGACTGACCAACCAGACCAAGGTCAGGGTAACTCAGGTTAAGGCCCTGTTTCGAATCAATTAATCCCGGCATCGATAAGCCAACGCCAATCACATCCGATTTGGCAATTGTCGATTTTGTCAATGCCTCATTCATGAACGACACCAGAAAATTGGCAAAACTGGCTTTATTTTCCAGCGTGGAGTCACTGCTTTGCTGAAAGATAACCTCTCGCAAAAGATTGACGATCATAAGCTGCGTGCCGTGCGTATTGCTATCAATAATGAGCGCGTAGTGCCCAAGTGGATTCAGGCCGAATAGAACAGGCCGACGGCCATTGTTACCCGAAACCGTTCCAATAGTGTTTACCCAACCCTCTTCAGTAAGTTGCTCAACAATCTGTGTAACAGAAGGAACGCTGGTTTTTAAGACTTCGGCTAGCTTAGCCAGTGTGCAGGCGCCTTCCTGATAAAGGTAGGAAAGCACCTTTTTAACTTGTTGGTTTTTCTTAATAGCAACAATCGACTTTTTAGCAACAAGAGGGTTTTCTGGAGGAGTAGATATGAGCATAAGTAATAACGACTACTCATCAAAAGCAATCGTTTAAGTAGAAGCATTAGATCTGTATAGGTAGAAAGGCATATTTGTTCTATTTCTATTTGTTTGTTAAGAAACTTATAAATAGTCTATAGCTATGCAGCTTTCGTACCATTTTTTGACATAATTAATAAAAAATTTTCTAAATCGGTTCACATTATTAAAAAAAATTAAAATATAAGTATCTTTGTTCCTTACTCTTTTTCCCCAAAGAATAGTGAAGTCGTTTTTATCATTCCTATCTATTTCATTGGCCGTTTCTTTGTTCGGCCTATTGCTACCGCACACAGCAACGGTAGCCGCAACACAACCCCCTAAACGCTACGTACTTATTGGTTACGTGAGCGGAAACGGATGGACAAAAGAGCAGATCGAAGCCCAAAAGCTCACGCACATCAACTACGCATTTGCAGTACCTGCCCAAAATGGAGAGTTAGCGCCGATTTCGGCCAAAGACTCGGCCAATCTGGCGGCCTTAACCTCACTTCGGGCAATTAATAAAGACCTGAAAATTCTTATTTCGGTCGGTGGCTGGGGTGGTTGCAAGTATTTCTCGGATGCTGCACTAACAGCGGCATCGCGTCGGAAATTTGCGAATAGTGCCGTCGCATTTATGAAAAAACACAAACTCGATGGTGTTGATATCGACTGGGAATACCCCGCGCAGATTGGTGCCGGGAACATCTTCCGGCCCGAAGACAAAGAGAACTTTACGTTGTACCTGAAAGCGATCCGTGATCGACTTGATGAGCAGGGTAAACTCGATAAACGCACGGGTGCCAATCATTATCTGCTTACGGCTGCCACTGGGGGCGACACCGCCTTTGTCAGCCACACGAATCTGGGAGAAGCACAGAAATACCTGGATTACGTCAATATCATGACGTATGACCTCTATCATGGCAACGATAAAGTAACGGGGCACCATAGCCCGCTGGCGCAATCGAAAAAAGGCGATCAATCGCGGAATAGCTCGATATCAGCCGTAGAAGGGCATATTAAAGCGGGTGTTCCTGCGCGTAAAATCGTGCTGGGTATTCCGTTTTATGGACGTGGCTGGGCCGATACCCGTCCGGTTGATAATGGCTTGTATCAGCCGTCAACAGGTAAACACTCGTTCATTAGTCACGATGAACTGGTGGACAAATACATCAACAAAAATGGCTTTGTTCGCTATTGGGATGCCGATGCCAAAGCGCCCTATTTGTGGAATGCGACCTCACATACCTTTATCTCGTATGGCGATGCCGAATCCTTTGGCCCGAAGATCGACTATGTGAAAAAGAAGGGCCTGGGTGGGATTATGTTCTGGGAGTACATCTACGACCTGAAACATAAAGCGCTCCTCGACCCCGTGGTCAACGGCCTGAAATAACCCTATACTGATGACTCCTACCCCCATGAAGAATACCTATTTTCGCTCACTCTGTTACGGCTGGACGTTAGCCTCTTTGCTGGTTTCTGGCACCACGTTGGCCCAACAGCATTCCGAGCAAAATCACGCCCATTACGTTCCGCCTAAAGACAGTCTGGTTAGCAAGAAACTAGCGCACTGGCAGGATATCAAGTTCGGCTTGCTCATGCACTGGGGCACCTATAGCAAGTGGGGCATCGTCGAATCCTGGTCGTTGTGCCCCGAGGACGAAGGCTGGTGCGAACGCCGTGGTCCCTACGCAGCCAACTGGTACGAGTACAAAAAGGCCTACGAAAACATCCGTACAACCTTTAACCCAACGGAATTCAACCCCGAACGCTGGGCTACGGCGGCCAAGGATGCAGGCATGAAATACGTGGTGTTCACGACGAAACACCACGACGGATTCTGCATGTTCGACACTAAACAGACGGACTACAAAATCACCGATCCGAAAACGGCTTTCTCCTCAAATCCGCGCAGTAACATTGCCAAAGAGGTGTTTAATGCTTTCCGGGAAAAGGACTTCATGGTTGGCGCTTATTTCTCGAAACCTGACTGGAATACCCCTTCGTACTGGGACCCGTATTTCCCACCTAAGGATCGCAACGTGTCGTATGCGCCTAAAAAGTACCCGCAGAAGTGGCAACAGTTCAAAGACTTCACCTACAACCAGATTCAGGAGCTGATGACGGATTATGGGAAAATCGACATTCTGTGGCTCGATGGTGGTTGGGTTCGTCCAGCATCAACCATCGATTCGACTATTAGCTGGCAGCGCACCATTCCCTACGATCAGGACATCGACATGGCCCGAATCGCGGGAATGGGTCGGAGTAAACAGCCTGGTTTATTGGTCGTAGATCGTACCGTAACGGGTGAGTTTGAGAACTACGTAACCCCCGAGCAATCCATTCCTGATTCGTACATGCCCATTCCCTGGGAATCGTGCATGACAATGGGCGATTCGTGGTCGTACATCCCGAAAGAGAATTTCAAATCGACCCGCAAACTGGTTCACACGCTGGTGGATATTGTGGCTAAAAACGGCAATCTGCTTCTGAACATCGCCCCCAGCCCCGAAGGCGACTGGCATCCCGAAGCGTACCAACGATTGCAGGAAATCGGTGCCTGGCTGCGCGTCAACGGCGAGTCGATTTATGGTACCAAACCCGTAGCGCCTTATCGGCAGAAGCAATGGGCCTACACCGGAAACGGCAAAACCAGGTACCAAACGTACCTGCCAACCGAGAAAGAAACGGTGCCCGCAGCCATCACACTCAACAACGTTACCCAAAGCAAACCAACCGTAAAGCTGCTAGGCTATGCCAAAGCCTTGAAAGCCAGCAAGACGGCAGAAGGATTGGTGGTTGTGCTACCGGAAGCAGCTCAGAAGTTACTGGCTAGCCAGCCAGCCTGGGTTTTTAAGTTGGATGAGAAATAATTGCTCGAATGCACGTATGACCCCGATGGGGTCAAATGTTTATAGCATAACGAGTATTCTATAAATATATGACCCGACCCCATCGGGGTCACACGTTCCCGCTTGATTTTACCAAGCGAGAATCATCAAACAGATCACCTATTTCTTTTCAATGTACATACGACTCATTACCCTTTTTGTCCTTCTGTCGCAACTGGCCGTTGCCCAAACGCCAGCGCCGTTCGGTGCGGTGCCATCGGCGCGTCAGTTGCAGTGGCATAAGCTGAAGTACTACGCGTTCGTGCATTTCAACATGAACACCTTCACCAACGAAGAGTGGGGGCATGGAACCGAAACCGCTGATATGTTCAACCCGACGCAGCTTGATTGTCGGCAGTGGGCGCGGGTGGCGAAAGAAGCGGGTATGGAGGGAATCGTGATTACGGCCAAACACCACGATGGATTCTGTTTGTGGCCCTCCAAATTTACCGAACACTCGGTGAAGAACAGCAAATGGCGCGATGGTAAGGGGGACGTTCTGAAAGATCTGTCGGCAGCCTGCAAGGAATATGGATTGAAATTCGGGGTATACCTCTCGCCCTGGGATCGGAATCACCCGGCTTACGGAACACCTGAGTACAACGACGTTTTCAAAAACACGCTCAAAGAAGTATTGACGCAGTACGGCGATGTATTTGAAGTCTGGTTCGATGGGGCCAATGGAGAAGGCCCTAACGGGAAGAAGCAGGTCTACGATTGGCCCGGCTTTATCGAGACGGTACGCAAATACCAGCCCAACGCGGTCATTTTCAGTGATGCGGGTCCTGACATTCGCTGGGTGGGTAATGAAGACGGCTATGCAGGCGAAACCAACTGGGCTACTCTGAATCGGGATAAAGTTTATCCGGGTTATCCCGACTATTGGGAGCTAACGCCCGGTCATGAAGATGGTACGCACTGGGTGCCCACGGAGGTCAACTGCTCCATTCGGCCGGGTTGGTACTACCATGCCAGTGAAGATAATAAAGTGAAATCGCTGGAACACCTGGTCGATATTTACTACAGTTCGATTGGTCGCAATGGTAACTGGCTGCTCAACCTTCCCGTCGACCGTCGGGGGCTGGTTCATGAAAACGACGTGGCCCGGCTTATGGAATTGAAAGCCTACACCGACAAAGCATCAATCAATCTGGCTAGCGGAAAGAAAATTACAGCCAGCAGCGTGTTCAGCAAAACGCCAACCTTTGCCGCCAGCAACATACTGGACAAAAGCCGGGAGACCTATTGGGCCGCTGCCGAAGGTGCCAAACAGGCTACGCTCGACATTGATTTGGGTAAACAAACTACTCTCAACCGATTGCTCATTGAAGAGTATATTGCGTTGGGGCAGCGGGTGAAGAAGTTCTCTGTATCGGCCTGGAAGGATGGAAACTATCAGCCAATTGCTCAGGGAACAACCATTGGTAATCGGCGCATACTACGTTTTCCAACCACCACGACGAGTAAAATTCGGGTGAGCATTGAGGAGTCGAAAGCCAGCCCACTTATTCGTCATATCGAAATCTATAATGCGCCCGAGTTGATCGTACCACCAGCCATCAGTCGGAGCAAAGAAGGGATGGTCTCCATCGTCTGCCCCCGTACCACCGATCCGGTTATTACCTACACCACCGATGGCTCGGAGCCAACGGCGAGGAGCCATCGTTTCACCCAGCCATTTGCAATGCCACAGGGCGGAACCGTGAAAGCCCGCGCCTTTATCGATAACATGAAAAAGGCCAGCAGCGCTGTTTCGACGGAGTTTGACATTAGCTCGACCAAGTGGACGGTGGTATCGGCTGGCGGTTCGGCATCGGCTAAAGGTACGGATCGCCTGATCGATGGAAATCCAAATACGCTCTGGCAACAACGCAAAACGGGTGAAGAGCCGGTATCCGTGGTGCTTGATCTGGGGGAAACCGTATCACTAAAAGGATTTACGTACCTGCCCCGGCAGGATGGTCGGAAGAATGGGATTGTTTATCGGTACGCTGTTTCGGTCAGTCAGGATGGGAAAAGCTGGTCGGCACCCGTTAGTCAGGGCGCATTCAGCAACATCAACAATAACCCCGTCGGGCAATCGATCCGGTTTGATCAGCCGCAGTCGGCACGTTATCTGAAATTCGACGCTCTTGAAACCACAGGAGAAAAAGACGCTACGGTCTCCATCGCTGAACTGGGCGTTCTTACGCGTTGATATTTAAGATAAGTACTTAACCTCTTTTGAAATCCTATAAAGTGTTTTTTGTCATCCCGACGCCAGGAGGGATCTCGAGTTTCGTATCAATTAAGCTTGAGATCCCTCCTGGCGTCGGGATACAAAAAAACGTTCAAAGCTAACGCCATCAACTATGTCAAATCGATTTATTCATCTTGCCCTAACGCTGCTTTCGGTAAGCCAGCTTCAGGCGCAGACTAAGCCTGAATCAACTACCTATTCCTTTACCAAGGGACTGGTTGCCTTAACGGGAAGCCGCTACGGTCGGGAAGCGATTTATGCCGATCCGCTAGCCTATCAGATGTACACGGGCGCTCTCAAAACGCCAGCTGATGGAGCCGTTTTTGGTACGGACGATCAAGGGAAAGAAATTAAATGGATGCCTGTTACGGCCGACAGCCTGAACCGACTGCGACTGAGGGGAGGCTTACGGGGAAATGGCGGGGCACCCGCCGGTCCCGGTGTGGTAGCGGGCAGCCTACGGGGCGGCATCGGTGGTGGCGGAGGCTACACCTATCTGACTTATCCATCGACCCGCGAACAGATTGCCTTGCTTACTATTAAGGGCAACAGCAACGTCTATGTAAACGGCGAGCTGCATATGGGCGATGCCTACAGCATGGGCTATCTCCACATTCCAGTAAAGCTCAAAAAAGGGCTGAATGAGTTTTACGTGCGGGGTGTCATGATAACCGCTAACCTGACCTTCCCCAGTAAATCGGCTTTGTTGCGCACCGACGATCCTACATTGCCCAGCATTCGGCTAGGTGAATCGAATACGTCACTTCAGGGGGCTGTGGTTGTTATTAATGCGTCAACAACACCGCTGTCAGGCTTACAACTAACCAGCAAACTGGCCGGGAAATCCCTGACAATCAATCTGCCCACTATTCCAGCGCTATCAAGTCGGAAAGTAGCGTTTACCTTTGATGGAAGTGGCGTTAGTGCCAAAGGTCCACAAGCTTGTGAGCTATCCCTGACGCAAAAAGGGAAGTCGCTCGACGCGGGTGCGGTTTCGGTGGATGCTGTGCCTGCCGGGGCTTCGTATAGCCAGACCTTCGTGAGCCATATTGATGGCAGTTTGCAATATTATGCCGTAACCCCTCAGTCATCGGCCACAACGGCTCCCTCGGCCTTGTTCCTGTCGGTACATGGTGCGGGCGTAGAAGCCAGTGGGCAGGCACGGGCTTACAAGGCCAAAGACTGGGGAAATCTGGTAGCCGCTACTAACCGTCGGCCACGCGGTTTCAACTGGGAAGATTGGGGGCGGTTAGATGCGCTCGAAGTGTTGAGCATCGCCAGGAATCAGTTTAAGCCTGATCCGCAACACATTTACCTCACCGGACACTCGATGGGCGGGCATGGCACCTGGTTCCTGGGCGCTACCTACCCCGACAAATGGGCGGCCATTGCGCCCTGCGCCGGTTACCCAACCTTAAAAGAATATGGTTCTGCCGATGGTGTGATTCCCGATGGAAGCAGCGATCCGTTGGAGCAGATGTTGTTACGCTCCGGTAACCAGAGCGATGTATTGAAACTAACGAGCAACTATAAGCCGCTGGGCATTTACGTGCTGCACGGCGATGCCGACCGGACAGTCCCCGTCACCTACGCTCGCCAGATGCGTAAACTGTTAGGCGAGTCGCAGCCCGATATGAGCTACTACGAATATCCCGGCGGTAGTCATTGGTTTGGCGATGAAAGTGTTGACTGGAAACCGCTGTTCGATTTCTTCAAATGGCACAAAATTTCCGTTGATTCGACGGTGAATACCATCGACTTCACGACGGCCAATCCCGGCATTTCGTCGGCATACCGATGGGCTTCGATTGAACAGCAGACCCAACCGTTGCTTTACAGTCGAATTCAGCTTAACCGTCAGGGACGAGCCATTATCGGCACAACATCCAATGTGGCCTTGCTGAAACTGGCGCTGAATGAATTTGCCAATAAAACGCCAATAACCGTTACGCTCGATGGTAATCCAGCGCTGACGTATACGACAACCAGTGCCCAGGATACCCTATTCTTACGGCGGGAAAATGGGCAGTGGAAACCGACACAACGGCCCGATGTAGCCCAGAAAGGCCCTCATCGGAACGGCACCTTTAAGGATGCGTTCAACAATCGCATGGTGTTTGTCTACGGAACGAAGGGCACGAAAGAAGAGAATGACTGGAACTGGCAAAAAGCCCGCTATGACGCTGAAACCTGGTATTACCGGGGCAATGGCGCTATCGACATTATCGCCGATACCGATTTCTCGCTGGCCAAATACGCTGATCGTGGGGTGGTGCTGTTCGGTAATGCGACCAACAATGCCGCCTGGCAATCGCTATTGGCCGACTGCCCGATTCAACTGGAACGTAATCGGATTCGGGCGGGCAGCCAGCAATGGCAGGGTGATGATTTAGCGACCTATTTTGTGTGGCCTATTAAGGGGTCAAAAACGGCATCGGTTGCGGTCATTGGCGGAACTGGCTTGAAAGGCATGAAAGCCGCATCGGCCAACCAGTATTTTGCCGGAGCCAGCGGTTTCCCCGATTTTATGATTTTCGGCTTGGACATGGTTCGGGATGGCAGCAAAGGTGTTCGGATGGCGGGCTTCTTTGATAATGACTGGAAACTCGCGCCAGAACAGTATACGGTCAATGGCCAGAAAAACGGAACGGAATAACTCCGGCTGACAGGTTTTTCCGACAGGATTTACAGGATTTAACAGGATTCTTTTTTTCTACAAATCCTGCGCTTTCGTTTGATTTGACCGAGTGATAACACAAGAAAACATCCTGTTCATCCTGTAAATCCTGTCGAAAAAGAAACATAATCTTACATTTCCAATGACCCGCTTACATTCTCTATTGCTCGTTCTGTTTGTAACATTATCCGTCAAGGCGCAGGACGTTGCTCAACGCTATCCATTAATTCCGTACCCTACATCGCTTGTTCCGGCGTCGGGGCAATTCACTATAACGGCACAGACGGCGCTGGTTGTGCAGGATAGTCGATTTAGTAATGAAGCGAAACAGTTGCAGACGTTGCTGGAGTCGGGGTTGGGGAAACGACTGTCTGGTACGGCCAAAGGAACCAAAATCGTACTGCAGCACGACGCATCGCTCACGAATTCAGAAGGCTACTATCTAACGATCACTCCGCAACAAGTAACGCTGAAAGCCAGCCAGCCGGCAGGAATGTTCCGGGCAGTTCAAACTATCCGCCAATTACTTCCGGTGACGATTGAAAAACCCGGTCAGCCGTTAGCATCAATTATGCTTCCGGCGGTTCAGATTCACGACCAACCGGCCTATGCCTGGCGGGGTATGCACCTCGATGTGTCGCGGCACTTTTATTCGATGGAGTACTTACAAAAATTCATCGACCGACTGGCGCTTTATAAATTCAATAAATTTCACCTGCACCTGACCGACGATCAGGGCTGGCGACTGGAAATCAAAGCCTATCCTAAACTAACCAGCGAGGGAGCCTGGCGTACGTTCAATAATCAAGATTCGGTTGTTCTGAAACGGGCTGTTACTAACCCTGACTTCGATCTTCCCAAGCAATTTATCCGTCAACAGAATGGGCAAACGCAGTATGGAGGCTTTTACACGCAGGCCCAAATGCGCGATCTGATTGCCTATGCAGCCGCCCGACACATCGAAATTATTCCCGAAATCGACATGCCCGGCCACCTCACCGCAGCCATTAAAGCCTATCCATTTCTGAGTTGCACGGGTCAGGAAGGCTGGGGTAAAACATTTTCGGTACCCATTTGCCCCTGCAACGAACCAACGTACACCTTCATGGAAGCGGTGTTGAGCGAAGTGATTGCTCTGTTTCCAAGCCCGTACGTGCACATCGGGGCCGATGAAGTTGAGAAATCAACCTGGGCACAGTCGTCGGCCTGCCAGGAGTTGATGAAACGGGAGAACATCAAAAATGTCGAAGAATTACAGAGCTATTTTGTGCATCGGATCGAAAAATTCGTCCAATCGAAAGGCAAGAAACTGATGGTTTGGGACGACGCCCTTGAAGGTGGCCTCAAGCCTTCTACAGCCGTTATGTACTGGCGTAGCTGGGTGAAAAACGCTCCCCAGAAAGCCGCTCAGAATGGGAATGATGTGGTCATGACGCCGGTGAGCAACCTGTATTTCGATAGTCCTCCAGGCATTCAGTCGGTTGAGAATGTGTACAACATCGCCGTTGTGCCCGAAGGTGTGACCGCTGGGCAAATAAAGCAGTTTCTGGGTGCTCAGGCCAACATCTGGACCGAATACATTCCGACCGAAAACCGCGCGGATTACATGGCCATGCCCCGCATGACGGCGCTCTCGGAAGTAGTCTGGACCGCGAAAAAAGACTTCCCATCGTATCAGAAACGGCTGCTACAGCACTTTCTGCGGATGGAGCAATTAGGCATTCATTACCGCCTGCCCGACCTGACAGGCTTTGCCGAAGAAAACGTGTTTGTCGACAAAGCAACGCTGCGCATCAAAAAGCCATTGGACAGCTACATCCTGCGCTTCACAATCGACGGATCGCAACCGCAGGCAACGTCTACCGAATTACCAACGGAGTTAAGCATATCAAAACCACAGACTGTCAACGTTGCTGCCTTTACGCCATCGGGCATTCGGGGCGATGTGTATTCGTTACGCTATCAACAGCAAACCTACGCAACGCCCGTCGGCACAGCTAGTTCGGTTGCTGGCCTGAGCTGTCTCTATTTTAAGAAGTATTTCAAGGAGACGAAATTGATGAAGCAGCAAACCGCTGATAGCTCCTATGTTATCAACAACGTTGTGGTACCAAAATCGGTAAACGCGCCTAGCTTCGGGATTCAGTTTCGAGGCTATTTGACCGTACCGGAAACGGGTGTCTACAGCTTCTTCTACACCTGCGACGACGGTGGGATTCTCCGCATTGCTGACCGGATGGTAGTTGATAACGACGGTAATCACTTCCCCATTGAAAAAAGTGGTCAGGTTGCTTTACAGAAAGGCGCTCACCCATTCGAAGCCGATTTTATTGAAGGTGGTGGCGGATTCACACTAAAGCTAAAATATAGCCTGAACGGCTCGGAGCCAATGGACATTCCCGATAGCTGGTTTACACACTGATTTGGCGGTTTAGCATCACTCCTAGCCTGTTGGTTCTTTCCCACAGCAAAGCGGCTTGGCCAAGACCAGAAGGTGGAACTTGTCTTTGATCGATTAGATTAGCCTATCCATCAAATAAAGCCCACCGATCGGACCATTTGGTACCAATCGGTGGGCTATTGTTGTATCTACCTTTTTTACTAATTCAGAAGATCTCTACTCCAACGCTGCTACACCTGGCAACACTTTCCCTTCCATATATTCCAGCAAGGCACCACCGCCTGTTGAAACGTAGCTTACGCGGTCACCGTAGCCAGCCTGGTTAACAGCTGCGGCAGAATCGCCACCACCGATGAGCGAGAACGCGCCGTTTTCTTCAGTCGCTTTTACCACCGCTTCAGCAATGGCATTGGTACCTTTGGCAAAGTTTTCAAATTCGAACACACCCATTGGACCATTCCAGAGCAACGTCTTGGACTTAGCAATAATATCGCTAAACAGCTCGATGGTTTTAGGGCCGATGTCCAAGCCTTCCCAACCATCAGGAATCTCGCCCGTATCAACAATCTGCCGGTTAGCGTCGTTCGAGAAGGCATCGGCGCAGAGGTTATCCAGCGGCATGTAAATTTTCACACCCTTTTCTTCTGCCTTCTTCAGCAACTCAAGCGCTAAATCCTGTTTATCTGCTTCGAGTAGCGATTTCCCGATTTTACCGCCCTGTGCTTTTGTGAAGGTATAGGTCATACCGCCACCGATAATCAGGTTGTCTACCTTATCGAGTAATTTCTCGATAATCAGGATTTTATCAGAGATTTTAGCACCACCCATGATTGCTGTGAACGGGCGCTCCGCATTTTCCAGTACTTTTTTAGCATTGGCTAACTCTGCTTCCATCACATAACCCGCCACGCGATCCGTAAAGAACTGACCCATTACGGCTGTGCTGGCATGCGCACGGTGAGCGGTTCCGAAAGCATCGTTCACCCAAACATCGCCCAGACTGGCGAGTTTTTTCGCGAAGTCTACATCGCCTTTTTCCTCTTCTTTATAAAAACGAAGGTTTTCGAGCAACAGAATTTCGCCGGGTTGCAGACTGGCGGCCAAATCCGCAGCCGACTGACCGATACAATCGTCAGCGAATTTCACTTCACGACCAAAAGCTTCCTTTAACGCAGGCAACAGATGCTTAAGCGAATATTTTTCTTCAGGGCCACCTTTTGGCCGACCCAGGTGCGACATTAGAATGGCCGATCCACCGTCATTCACGATTTTCATGACGGTTGGAATTGTTGCCTTAATACGAGTATCGTCGGTGATGTTGTACGCCTTATCGAGGGGTACGTTGAAGTCTACCCGAACAAGGGCTTTCTTACCAGCAAAGTTGTAGGAGTCTACGGTTTTCATGCGACTGCGTATGGTCGTTGGTTTGCGAGGCCAAACTTAGCAGTTTTTTGGGAGACGTGAACGCGAAGTTTACGATTACGACTAAGCTTTAGCTATGCGTAAGGCCGTAAAACGGGCGATTTGGTCAAAGTCGATATCGTTATGTAGAACGGGAATATCGTAAAATATAGCGTAATGGGCAATTAGGCAATCGTTGGGCTTACGAATCGTTACTCCTTTTTTGCGAAGAGTTCGGTATAACGTAGCAGCTTCAATGGCAGCTTCAACAGGGTCGAGTTTCAAAATTGCCAAAGCCAATAGATTTCGTTTAACCTGATTGAATAATGAATCTTCATAAACGCCTTGTAAAATCTCCTGCACAATGGTAGCAGTCATGTAGATACTCTCATCAGATAAACGTAAATATTTTTGCAATAGGCGAGCCTGTGCAACATCACGTTGTCGGATGTAATCAATCCAAACTGAGGTATCTACAAGAACTGGCTCCATTATTTTCCGGTTCTCATTTGTTCAAGATCGCCCTCCCAGTGAACTTTGCCTGGCCAGTCTAAAATCTGTTTGCGATTGAGCATATTCACATAGTTCTCCAGGGCTTGTTCAACCACTTCTTTTTTGGTTTTGGCCTGACTCAACTGCATTGCTTCCTCAAGCAACTTATCACTGATGTCAATATTTGTTCTCATCGTTTTCTATATCTATACACAAATATATCATTTTCTATACACATCAATACTTCCCTTCACTTCCGGCCCCGCCAAAGTCGCCACCGCCCAATCGGAGGTCGTTTTTGGGTGCATGATGAGTCGAGCCCGTAGCCTGAACAGCCACAACGGTGGCCGCATTCACAAAAAACTCATCCGGTGAATCATCATCGGGCGAATCCGTAAAACCATGTGTTGGTTGACGTAGGTATCGAATGCTAAGCACGGCTATTCCAATCAATACCAGCCCGCCAATTGTTAGGGCAACGTTGAGCGGTACCAGAGCCGTGTAGTCGTGTACAGTTGCCACGACGGCAATTAGGCCCAGAGTACCCAGAATGAGCAACATTCTGTTTTTCTTAACCAAACCCTGCCAGAGATACACGGCCGGAACCCCAAACGTCAGGAACCAAAACAACCAGGGAAGTCCTATTTCGGGCGCTTCTGCGTGTCTGGAACCGAATAGATTCGGTCGGATTAGTAATCCATTCAATTCCCGTGCGACAAAATAGTTACTACTGGCAGCTAGTACGATCAACGCAACCCACTGTGCCAGATTCAAGGGATCGGCATAATATACTTGCCTGGAGTTCCGAATGGCAATCTGACGCACAACTATATAAAGGATAAGCGAAACGCCTGTCATAACGAACGGTAAGGCATCTTTCCCCCAACTGTATTTAATCAATCCGTCGAAAATGGCGGTGTAGAAAGTGGCTAGTGTAAAAAAGGCAATTAAGGTATCGCCATAGTACCAAAGAATGAGTAACAACAACGGCAGAGTCAGGAAACAATGAATGCTTAGCGAAAGACCATCGGGTAGAAATTGATTAAAGCCGAACGCCAACAAGCCTGCCATCGTGACCACAAATGCATTATCAATTCCGTTTCGGTATAGTAGCCGCTGGTTGATAATCAATCGGCCTATCAACCCTATACTAATCCCAAAGACAATGTTATAGACACCATAGGTTATTGACGATTCGGAGAATAATGAGAACATACTGGCAGGCAATAGGTAACAAGCCAGAATGGCTACTGTCGTGAACAGAAACAATCCGATTTCGAGAAAGCCGTTCGTTTGCCGAAATTCCATCGGATACGCTTTACGCACAGCCGTCATTTGCTCATCGGACAGTAACTTCTGTCGATGCCACCGCTCAGCCTGTTCCAGAATCTCTCGATTGCAGATCCATTCTTCGTTATACGCTTTCATTAGTGCGAATTCGTTTGGTAAACTGGCTCATCAAGTAATACACTAAAGCAATACCTGTTACAATGAAATACCAGAAATAAGGCTCGTCGCTAGCGAAATCCATGTAATGAAAAAACAGGTACGTAGTGCCAATGTATCCGTAGACAGTTGCCATCAATAAAAACAAAAAAGAGCTATCCTGTCGCGAATACCAATCGAAAGCGAAACAAGCGATTCCTAGTCCTACCGCAAACCACAAGCGTACGCCCTCAAAATTGAACAGCCCACCCAGCAAAGCGATCATCAGTAAGTTTCCAGCCATGGTGAGGTAAGTGTAGGTGAAGTGCGGTTTGATTCGCTGCCGATTGAGCAGCAAAGCAGCTCCGATCAGAACGAGTGCCAGAATAAGGGCCGAAAAGACCGTATCCTGATCGAAAAAGTTTGTTTTGAAATAGAGTTCCAATGGGCGTACCGTGACACCAACCCACGAAATCAGGGCTGTTAGTCCCATACCCAGAACTCCTCGATGATCGAACCAATAGGCCAATGCTAAAAACAGCAAAGCGGGCAATAACGTAACCAACCCATAGCGCTCTCCAAACACATTGTATGCGTATTGAGCGTACCCTTCGAGTGTTAGAAACAACAGGCATCCTAAAATCAGGGCGTAATCGCCGAAGGTTGACCGACTCTTGGTTTCGTTCGGCGACCACTCGGACCGGTTTCGCCAGGCAAAATAGAAACAGCCAGCACAAGCCAGCGCGATCGTTGCCAGCAAAGCGCCGTGCCCAATCTGATCGAAATTATCGTACACTAAAAGACCCAATCCCGAACTCAACAGCAGGATGCCGACGTACAACATGGCCCGAAGTTCCCAATGCAAAGAAAACGGCTTTTTTAGCTCAATTTCGGCTAGTTGAGTCTGCTGTTTAGCCGACAAAATACCTTTCTTATTGAGTTCGTTTAGTACATCGGTTGGGGACATAACTAGCTATTTTTTTGTTACTTGTTAGTATGGTTGGACGACAGAAAATTATTCTTACCCCTCGCTATTACCTCGACAATTTCCGCTACGTGCTGGACTTTGTCAAACGACTCTATGGCGGTCTGCTGAACGAGGCCGAATGGGATTTTGTACGCCGATTCGAGGAGTTGAGCCTCGATGCACAGTGCCTGTACGTTCGTTTCAGCAACCGCAAAGGACTCTTTTTTCGCACTCAAAAACTACAGTACACCGAAATAAGTGACTTACCGGCAGCCGTTGGCGAACTTCTCGGCGCTGGATTCATTGAGCGCCTATCAGCCAGCCACACTATTATGGGAGAGGCCGCACTGAGTGTTTTTACGAAGCCCGAACTCCTCGACCTGCTGCCCCTAGAGCCCGAAGAAACCAAAGCACTTGCCAAAGAGAAGAAAGAAGGTGTTGTACGGTATGCATTAAACGAACTTGATTTTGGTGAGATTGTTACGAGCCTGACCACGCGCGAGACGGTCGTCAAGATGAATTTCGAGGCTGAAGGCATGATGGTCAAATACCTATTTTTCGGCAATCGCGGTAGTAGCATGACCGAGTTCGTGATTCGCGATTTGGGCATGGTGAACTTCGAACGATACGACGAAAGCAAGCTAACGGCCCGATTCCGTACCCGGAAAGAGGTGGAAGATAAACTCCTGATATCGCTCACGAACGAGGAATTTTACGAACTTAAAGAAGCCGAAACACCCGCCGACGATATTTATAACTGGTTTCTAAACTGGAACGAAACCCGCCCCGAACTCACCGAAATTGCGATTCCGGGCTATCAGAAGTTAGTTTGCCGGGTTGGGGCTTATCTGGAGCGACAGAAACTACCCGAGCAGGCTTTATCCGTTTACGAACTCTCCGACCGGGTTCCGGCTCGTGAACGCCGGGTTCGGTTGCTATTCCGAAACGGAGCAATCGACGAAGCACTTGCCCTCTGCGACGAAATTGCCATCAATCCACTGAATGCCGAAGAACGTTACTTTGCGAACGATTTCCGCGAGAAAATTCTGGGTCTGAGCGAGAAAAAACGAACTCGTAAAGCCACTACCCGCTTTTTGTCGGACGCCGAAAGTGTGAGTATTCCGGCTACCTACCGTCATCATGTCGAAGCGGGCGTTATGAATTATTACCTGGAGCAGGACTTTGATGCAGCGTTCACCGAAAATTACCCCTGGCGTGGTCTGTTTGGACTGGTTTTCTGGGACATCATTTACGATGCCAACGTATCGGCCATTCATCATCCGCTCCAACGGGCTCCATCGGACTTTTACCTACCCGATTTTTACCTAAAGCGCGAAGACCTCTTAAAAAAACGCCTTTCCGAACTCGAAACGAAAGACGACTGGCGACGCCATACGGGCCGGATGTTCAACGCTAAATACGGCATTACCAACGTACTGGTCGACTGGTCGGATGAGTTGATCACGCTTGTGCAACGCATGATTGAGCTACTAAGCGTGGAGCAACTTCGCCTGATTTTACTCGAAATGGCGCGTAATGTCCGCGAACATACGCGCGGTTTTCCCGATCTTCTCATCTGGAATGAACAGGGTGACTATGATTTTGTGGAAGTCAAATCACCCACCGATCACTTGGGTCCACAACAACTGCACTGGCTGGAGTTTTTCCAGACAATTGGTGTACGCGGGAAAGTGGTGCGGGTAATTTGGGAGCTTGCGTAAAAGTAGACTCAGTTCTACTTTTACGTTTGAAACGTTGATTCACCCACTCAGCTATCCACCTTCACGAATTCCTTCCTGCATGACCTTACCTGTACGCTTGGCTGTCCTACTGACCGGATTGTTAATCTATTGTCAACTAGTACAGGCTCAAATTACCATTACCTCCGTTACCCCAACCTCAGCCTGCGCGGGTTCTACTGTCACCGTCACGTATAATAGTCTTCAATCAGGAACACTTTATACCTATCTCTACAGCGCTAATTCAACAGACTTTGGGTCACCGAAACAACTGCAAACTATATCCGGAGGAAATAATCTTACTGTAACGATTCCCCTCGCTACCACCCAGGCATCGGGAAGTTATACAATCAGGCTTACCCTAAACACGCCGTCATCCACGAGTTATACCAGTACCAGTTTGGTTACAGTAAATTCAGCTCCAATAGCCCCTACGATTAACAGTGCTGTCTCTTATTGCCAATGGACAACTTCTTCACCCCTGGCAGCTACAGCTAGTGCTGGTGGGACCTTAAATTGGTATGGTACTGCTAGCGGAGGAATAGCTAGCTCAACACCAACTATTCCATCTACTTCAATAGTAGGCATAACCAATTACTACGTCAGTCAAACTGTTAATGGTTGTGAAGGGCCAAGAGCATCTATTAGTGTTATTGTTAGGCCTATACCGACAACACCTACCCCCATCTCTAATGCAATATCTTTATGCCAAGGCAGCATAGCTCCAGTTTTATCTGTTATTGCAAACAGTGGAGGAGTACTCAATTGGTATACTACATCAGTAGGAGGAACCGCTTCGTTAATAGCGCCTATTCCACCAACGTCAACTCCAGGTACGTTCAGTTACTACGTCAGTCAAACTGTCAATGGCTGTGAGGGGCCACGGGCATCAATTTCGGTCATAGTTAACCCACTCCCTATTGCTCCATCCGTTAGTTCCGTCACTTATTGCCAAGGGAGCCAAGCTTCTCCTTTAATAGCTACCAAAAGCACAGGAGGAATTTTGAATTGGTATGGCGCTTCGGCCAGCGGAGGAACCGCTTCGTCGATAGCCCCTATTCCACCAACGTCGACTCTAGGTGCGTTTAATTATTACGTCAGTCAAACGATCAATTTTTGTGAAGGCCCAAGAGCAGCAATCAATGTCACAATCATGCCCAAACCAACGGTAAGTATTGACGCAGGTGAGGCAATACTTACGCCTTCTCAAACTAGCCTTGCCTTAACAGCTACCTCATCCACTTCTACTCTGTCCTGGTCAACTGGCGAGACAATGCCAACTATTACAATCAATACTGCCGGAGTCTACTCAGTGACAGCTACCGCCGTTAACGGCTGTTCATCGATAGCCACTATTACCATTAGCCAAAGTAGTCGGGACGTGATTTATTCTATAAAGCCGGGCGGCTGGAACGACCCCACAATATGGTCGACCAATCAAATTCCGACTAGTGCTGATGCGGTTCGGTTACGACATGCCGTAAACTTACCCATAGATTATCAGGCTCAGGCCGGATTATTGAGTTATGATGCAGGCGGGCAATTAAATACGGATATGGGCAGTCGTGTACGGCTGGGCACTGACCATTGACTATTATCGACTTACATCGATTTCTTCACACCCGCCCAACCCGCAGGAAAATCGGAAACTGAAGCTCACGTTCGGTATCACCCCAGATTGGCTTCAGCGCTTCTCCCAGCCAGTTGACGGGGTCTTCTTCATTCTCATGAATGTATTGCCGCACTGCCGACCAGGTACGCAGGTAATTCAGAAAGCGCTCCAACGACCAAACGCGCCGGGCCGTGAATTCGGCTCGTTGTGCATCGGTAAACGGGAACGGCAAGGTAGCGTAGGCATTATCGATGAATTTCCGCTGTGGGTCCCAGTACGGGCCAATGCGGTTTCGGTAGAAATCCAGCAAAATTGGGTCAAGGTCTGATCCGAGCAGTACCAAGCTATAGCCCCACTCAGCGATCACAGCGCCAGGTTTTGCTACTCGGCGAACCTCCCGATGAAAAGCATCAACATTGAACCAATGCAATGCCTGTGCTACAGTAATTAAATCGAAGGTTTGGTTGGCAAAGGGAGTTTGTTCGGCGGTGCTTAACTGGTAGTTAATATTCGGCTTTTTAACAGCCAGAAGGAGTTGCGTTTCGCTAATATCGGTAGCTTCTACCTGATCAAACATAGCGGCTAATGCCCCCGCGACCTGCCCGTTTCCAGTGGCGCAATCCCAGGCATTTTGTCGATTCCCAACCAATGAGAGCACAAAATCATATAATTCGACAGGGTAGTCGATTCGGTATTGGGCGTATAAGTTGGCGTGGCCAGAGAAGCGATCGAGAGGTTGCATAGGTTTTGTTTTCGCAAATTTTAAACGTTTTAAACGAATAGTTGTCTAATGTTTGGTTTAATAGGAAAAAGCGCAGTCAAAATTGGGTTATCGTTTGAAACCGTCTATTTTTGCGAGACTGACCTATAGGCCGATTATCAATCAATTCGTCCATTTATTGTTTACCCGATTCTCATGAAAAAAACGTTTGGCATTCTTATCGCTTCGGCTGCGCTCGCCGTTGCCTCTTTCGACGCTAACGCTCAGGCACCAGCCGATATTCCGGCAGATATGAATGCCCTGATGCAAAAGTACACCTGTATCGCCTGCCACCGCCCTAATCAGCGTCTGGTTGGACCAGCGTATGCTGATGTAGCCAAGAAAAAATATTCTGTCGATGAAATTGTGAAGTTGATTTATACACCTAATCCTTCGCACTGGCCAGGTTACCCCCCAATGGCACCAATGACCCAAGTGCCTAAGGAAGACGCAGTGAAACTGGCTACCTGGATCAATTCGCTCGACGATAGTCCAAAGACAAGCACCAAGAAAACGAAAACCACGACCAAGAAAACGACGAAGAAAACAGCCTAAGTTGCTTTCTTATTTGGTTTCTAATAAATCAAAAAGGCCATTCTCATTCGGGAATGGCCTTTTTGCATGAACAACTAACAGATGATTTATTTTATTCTAAAATACTACCTACTTCAATGTCACCATAAGTCAACATTTTACTTATATTTGCTTCCATGACACCCGACAAGAGACTTAACCAGATAGAACCTGTACTAGCTGACTTCGTGCAGAAAGTCGACCGCCTGATTGAAGGCAACGGCCAGATAATTAACGAAGTATCCAAAATTCCAGGTATTGAAAGTAAACTAGCTGATATTCAGCAACAAGTAGCTAAAATACCGGGTATTGAAAATAAAATATCTGGTATCGAACAGCAAGTAGCCAAAATACCTGGTATTGAGCAGCAAGTCTCCAAAATACCTGGTATCGAACAGCAAGTAGCCAAAATACCTGGCATTGAACAGCAAGTAGCCAAAATACCTGGCATTGAACGTACTGTTGCAATTACTGCCAAAGGGTTGGCTGAACTAACAGTGAATATCAATAACCGCTTTGATCAGTTTCAACAGGAATTAAGTGACGTTAAGACAGGTCAGCAACTTATCTTACAAATTCTTCGAGAAAAGCTACCCTAAACCAAGGCATTTGGTAAAAACTTAAGTTTCCAGATATAACCCAAAAAAGTCCCAACTTAACAGATCTGAGGTTGGGACTTTTTTTATGCAAAGAGCGGTTAACTTTATAGAGCCTGGAATTATTCCTGAATCTGATTTAGGGCAACTTTCAATCCGTCTACAATGCAGCCAGATCAGTTACTAAAGCAAATTGAATTTATCAAAGAGATCGACAAGATCAAATACATTCAACGGAAGACAAAGCTCTTCAACAGCGACCGAAACGAAAATGACGCTGAACACAGCTGGCATCTGGCAATGATGGCTATCGTGCTGGTGCAACACGCAAATACCCCCATCGATCTGTTGAAAGTGTTGAAAATGCTCTTGATCCACGACATTGTCGAGATTGATGCTGGCGACACGTTTATCTACGATTCCCAAAAAAACCATACGAATACTGACGAGGAGCGCCTAGCCGCCGAACGTATTTTTGGCCTGTTACCAGCCGAACAAGCTACCGAATTTATCGAGATCTGGGAAGAATTTGAGGCTAGCCAAACCGATGAAGCCAAGTTTGCCAGAGCTATGGATCGACTGGAACCTTTACTTCAAAACGCATCCAACAATGGCGGTACCTGGCAGGAGTTTGGTGTCGATTATAGCGAAGTTTACGCAAAGAAGCAGGTTATTAACTATGGGTCTGCTACCATCTGGCAATATGCCGAGCAACTCCTAAATGATAGCGTTGAACGGGGTATACTAAAAAAAGCGGCTTTATAAGGCCGCTTTTTCAATGTAAATTCGGTACGTTATGGATTACTCGGCTGCTTCAATGGCCATACTTCGTTGACGCACGGCTTCGTAAAGAACCACGCCCGTAGCCACCGATACGTTTAATGAACCAACTGACCCCAGCAGTGGAATCTTGACATGCGTATCGACCATTCGCAGCAATTCGGGCGAAATACCATCTTCTTCCGAGCCCATAATAACAGCGAGCGGACCAGTAAGATCGGTGTTCCGTTCGTACAGGTCACGGCTCGATTTTTCAGTACAGGCAACCACCGTAATACCGGATTCCTGTAAGTATTTCACGGTTTCAGTCAGGTCTGGTTCGCGGCAAACCGAAATATAGTTCAGTGCTCCCGATGATGTTTTCATGGCATCGGAATTGATTGCAGCAGCGCCCCGGCCAGGTATTACGATGCACTGAACACCCGTACACTCGGCTGTGCGGGCAATTGCACCGAAGTTACGGACGTCCGTAATCCGATCCAGCAACAGGAAAAAAGGCTGCTCTCCACGCTCATACACATCGGCAATCACGTTCGATAGCTTGACATACTGCACCTGAGCAATCAGACAGACAACGCCCTGGTGGTTTTTCCGAGTGAAACGGTCAAGGCGTTCGGCGGGTACTCGCTGAATCGTAACTCGTTTTTGAAAAGCCAGATTCTGGATATCGGGGTTACTTAATTCCTTATCCATGTATAGCTTGTCAATCTGTTGATCAGATCGTAATGTCTCGATGACAGACTGAATGCCAAACACCATCTCGTCGGGTTCGGGACGAAATTGCGGACGGGAATTGTTCGTTCGATTATGTTTGGGGCGATTTACTCGCGGATTGCGCCGGTTCTCCATGCTTCGACAATCGGATACCAAATTGGCTGATACTCAATATAGCGTACCAACTCGTAATGGTCCTCGACAAATTGATTCGGTTTCTTTGTGAATGTAAAATTAACCTCCGAGACATTAGCCCGGCGATTATAAACCCACACTTCGCGCTCTCGGTTCCGCTGCACCCGATCCGGTGCACCCAGCACAATGTAAATCATGCCTTTATCAGTTTTCCAACCTTCTTTGTAAGTCGTAAACAACCGATTGGCTTCTTCAACCCGATCAAAATAAGCTTTGAGCGTTTTTCGAGCCACATCTTCATTTCCCGACATCATGCTCAGCCAGTATCGGTCAAAGGCTTTCTTTGTATCCTGTGCCTGATTCAATTCACCAATCTCGCTGCTGGTGCTCATGTATAACACAGGTTTGATGAGTTTGGCAGGCCGGGTCAACTTAGGAAACCGTTTATCAGCTACAACCAACCCAATGCCTGTAGCGTCGGTTGTGTCTTCCACAAAATAGTAGAGTCCTTCCTGAGGTAATACAAAGGGCTGATTCGTGGTAATGCTCAGCGTCGAATCGATCGTCAACGATTTGGCACCTGAACGGGGCGAGGTATTCATCGGTGACGAAGCAGCTTCGAAATCATGTCGATAACGGACACCAAACAGGGTTTTACTGGTTCCGCTTACATCGCGAATAACAACTGTATCGCCTGCATTCACATAATTACGCAGTTGTGGCTGTTTATTGTCCCGACTAAACAAGGTAAATCGATCGCTCAATTTGGTGGTCGTAAACCGTAGCGACAAGTCATTACGAGCTTTAGTCCCGCTGTTTGTCTCGGTAATTTCAGTCAGCAGAACAGCATTAGTAGCTCCTTTAGGGCGTTTAATATCAAAGGTCAGCGTCAGATGATCGCCATCATGGCCTACGTTCTGCGTGGTTAATGGAACCGTCCCATAACCCAGCCGTTCGCGATTGTTGTAGTCAGGGTACATGACGTAAGCAATCAGGAAATGTTCCACAAAATCGGCGGGATTCAGGATAGCTTCGCCCGTTGGCGTTTTGGCTGTTAAGTCCATATACACTCGCACATTGGACGTATCGATGGCCAAAAATTTTCCTTTGATCGAGGTAACCACCCATTCTCCACCTTTGGTCGACATGGCAGGCCCTGTACCAATAGCGGGTCCATCATTCGTTTTAACGGGAGCAGGGGCCTGAGTCGTAGCCGGGCGCGAATCGGATGGTGTAGCAATCGTTGTACGCTGCCCATCGTCGGCACGGGGAGTAGCCGGACGGCTAGCCTGATTACGCTGGGCCTCCGTGCGGGCATCATAGGCCGCATTGACACGCGCCTGCTGCGTTTTTTTATTGCTTGAACAGGCCGACAGAATGGTAATAATGAGTAAAGCAGACAGAATACGCATAAACAACGGTACATTTCAGCTAGATAAGTCAGGGCGCGTTTGTCGTCTTTAACAACCGTAGCTGTAACTCATCCAATAGGTCTGGTTCTAAAAGTAATTCTTTCGTTGAACTAGTGCTCGTCCAATTTAGCTTCTATAGAATCAAAAGAATCTATAGAAACAGGTAGAATCTATTTTGTCAAAGCACTAGTTTATTGATAACGAAAAAACAGGCCGGTTCGCCTTATGAACCCGCTTCATTTTTCTTTCCTTCTACAAAAGAGTAATTTTACAGATTCAATTGCAACAAAGACGTTAACTAGTTAGCTATAGTCTACAGCAAACGTCCCGAACTAGCTATGTATAAGACCACAGAAATTACCTCAGCCGAAATCGCATCCGACAATCCAGTCCACCAGCGCCTGCTTTTCCCTTATGTCGAAGCAGCCGAAATGGTCGATGGAAATGTACTCGAAATTGGTTGCGGCTGGGGCCGTGGGTTAGAATTACTGACGAAAGCCGCTAAACATTATACAGGCATAGACAAGAATGAAGAGCTAATTAAGGCACTTCAGGCCGAATACCCTGGCTCAACGTTCATCGCTGCCAACATTCCCCCACTTAGCACGCTTGCTGACAATACGTTCGATTACATCGTAACGTTTCAGGTTATTGAACATATCGAGAACGACGATTTGTTTATCAAGGAAGCCCATCGCGTACTGAAACCAGGCGGTAAGCTGTTGCTGACAACGGTCAATAAAACGTTCTCGCTCACCCGAAATCCCTGGCACGTTCGGGAGTATTACGCCGACGGATTAAAGTCGTTAATCACGAAATACTTCCCCAAAATTGAAACGCGGGGAATTCACGGCAACGACAAAGTGATGACCTATTATGAGCAGAACAAAGAGTCGGTCAAAAAACTGACCCGCTTCGACATCTTTAACCTGCAATATCGTCTACCCCGCCGACTGCTCCAGGTTCCTTACGATCTGATGAACCGCCTGAACCGTAACCGGCTCCTGCAAGCCGATGGTCTGGCCGCTCAAATCAACTATACTGACTACCTCGTTAGTAACGACCCAGCCGGAAGTCTGGACTTCTTTTACATCGCAACGAAGTAATCGGGCACGGTTAAAGTGGTTGTACACCAGACTACCACTCCGGTGTTCCGATCCGTTCCAACGTTCCGATTAGTTAATGGGTCTCATCATAAAAAGTAAAAAATGATGAGACACTTTCTACTTATTTGCCTCGGTCTAACTGGTCTGTTAGGTTGTGAACAGGGTATTCAATCGGGATGTCGGTCAGTTTCAGAAACTGTAGATGTTAATAAACCGTCTCCTAATAGCATTGAACCCTTCAGTCCCGATTCGGCGCGGGTGTTTATGTTTGAATATAACTTCAACGAGCCGATATCTGTCCTGGTCAACGATAATCTTATAGCACAGAAACAACTGGAAGCTTCAACCAATGGGTTAGCTGGTAGGTTGTTGGTAAAAGCGCGGCCAAATGATGAAATAGTTCTTAAAACGACCAATGGCTGCGCTCATTTCAACCTAAAGGATGGTTATAAATACCTGTATATAACCCGAATAAATAATAAAGATTGGGCTATAGCCTATGCTAATTACGGCCGGGGTTATTTTTAAAACAGGTTTTCGACTGTTACCCTCAAGTTCTAAATACGATCATTTCCGATCGATACTCAACCATGAAACTATTTTTCGTTTTCTGTTTAAGTCTGTTCCTGGCCAACACGAGTTTTGCCCAGGTGTATGTTGATGGCGTGGCGATTGATACAACCAACACGCCTTTCTGCCAATTAGTCTGTACAAATGCCGGTGGTTTGTCCAGAGCGCGTGTCCTGATTGATTACGGACAACATTTTGTCGATAACGGCCTCAATCGTCAGAAAATAGCGGGTCCTGATAAGCAAGTAATTACATTCAATTCCAGCATCGATGCCCTGAATTTCATGATTCGAAACGGTTGGGAACTGGTCAAATTCAACCTCAAAGGCGAGACGTTTATTTATCTATTGCAGCGAAAGAAGGAGTTGAATAGATAAATCTCCCCTATCCTTTCTACGTTTTCCGTTTCTTCTTCCGGGCCGAAGGGAACAATACGTTATTCAAAATGAGCCGGTAACCGGGCGAGTGCGGGTGTAGATTCAAATCGGTGGGATTACGGAAGCCACCACCCCCACGCAATCCTTCTGGATCATGGCCACCATAAAACGTCCATTGGCCCTTACCAACTTCGCCGTAGAGGTAACGGTCCGACGATTTGCCTTCGCCCATGACTAAGCTACTCGGCTTCACAGCTCCCTTCCGAAAGGCCGTTGTCTGCCCAAAAAATTCCTTGATAATCGACTCGTGATTCTGCGTTAGCATAGCCGGAATGACATCCCACTTGGCCGAAAAATTAAATAGCTCAAAGAAACCCTGTGGCTGGTCGAAACCACGACCACCGGCAGAATTAATGTCTGAAAACGTTGAGAAACCCCGGTAGCCATTGTCCGATTCGAGCGTGAAATTGCCAAAGGCAAACGTTTTGGTAAAATCAAGCTTCTGTTGAGCATTGGGGTCCATATCGTCGCCATCATAGCTGCTCCCAACAATATCGACGCCATCGGCCGCCAGGGCAATGTCGAGCGTTTCGGCGGCTGAACACATGGCAAATAAATAGCCTCCACCCGCGCAGAATGCCTTAATGGCTTTAGCAACCGCCAGCTTCATCTGCGATACTTTCGCATAACCATATTTACGGGCAATGTCTTCCTGAGCTTTAATATCGGCTAAGGTCTGCCGGTGCATGTTTCGGCCATACTGCCCTGTAAAATCCTCGTGGTGTAAATGCAGCCAGTCATATTTTGCCAGATCACCTTTGAGAATTTCTTCGTCGTAAACGACTTCATACGGGATTTCGGCGTAGGTGAGCACCAAGAGCACAGCATCGGTATTTTCGAACTCAGCCGGGCTCACTTTTATTGGTGAATACACAATGATTTTTGCCGCTTTCTGAAGCGTCACCACATTCATATTCACATCAGGATCGGACAGTTGCTGACGAATGGAAGCGGCCTGCCCATCTGAAATTGTCTCGAACGAGACACCCCGAACCCGGCATTCGGTTTCGACGGCAGTGGTATACTTGATCATAAAACTGCCACCCCGGTAGTTCAGCAGCCAGTCAACGTCCTGATCGTCTTTTAAGACTTTGTACGCAATGCCATACGCTTTCAAGTGGTTGGTTTGCCGATCGTCCATCGGAATCAGGACGTAATTGGCCAAAACAGGCATAGTATTGCCCAAAATTGCCAGCAATAGCAGCAGAAAAGATAGGTGCTGTTTCATAGAGTACCTTATTTTTGACCAACAAATTAGTTGTCATTGATTGCCATACGCTGTCGGGAAGGTCATTCATTGGTAAACTACGGAATGACTACCGCGAGGACGCCCCCGCACTGACCATCACTGACTATTAAATGACCATTCTATGACTCGTTACGGCATCACTCTATTCCTCTTTTTCTTCATCGCCATGCTAGGCAACGCACAGTCTACACCAGCCGTCGAAACGGGCGTATCGCAAACACTGGCTAAAGCGCGCAGGCAACAAATCAGCCAACTGGCGTATGCACTAAAGTTCGACATTCCAGCGCAGAAAAACCAACTAATTCCAGCCAGCGAAACAATATCCTTTAACTGGGCCCGCACCACGGCTCCACTTCAGATCGACTTTAAGGAAGAACGTACTCATATCCAGAAAGTTTCCGTCAATAAAAAGGAGATTCCGATTGTATTTGAGAGCGAACATCTGCTGATTTCTACTGCTTTTTTGCAGCCTGGGAAGAACACAATTTCAATCCAGTTTACGGCGGGGAATCTGTCGCTGAATCGGAACGATGATTACCTCTACACACTGCTTGTTCCTGACCGTGCCCGAACCGTTTTCCCCTGCTTTGATCAGCCCGACCTAAAGGCCACATTTCAACTGTCGCTGACGATTCCAAAGCTCTGGCAGGCGATGGGCAACGCTTCGGTGAAAGACTCATCTATAATGGGCGAACGCAAAACGGTCAATTTCCAGGTCTCCAACATTATTCCCACGTACTTATTCTCGTTTGTAGCCGGTAAATTCACACCTGTAACCCGTACGCTTAATAGCCGTTCCATGACGCTCCTGCACCGGGAAACCGATACAACCAAAATTCGCCTGAGTACAGAGCCACTCTTTAAACTTCATGCCGATGCACTGACGTTTCTGGAAGACTATACCCAAATTCCTTACCCGTTCCAGAAGTTCGACTTTGCCGCCATTCCCGATTTTCAGTACGGTGGTATGGAACACGTGGGTGCCATCGACTACCGGGCATCGGCGTTGTTCTTAGACAATGGAGCTACGCGCGATCAGCGACTGGCACGGGCCAGTGTTATTTCGCACGAAACGGCGCACATGTGGTTTGGCGATATGGTTACGATGCGCTGGTTCAATGATGTCTGGCTAAAGGAGGTTTTCGCCAATTTCATGGCCGACAAAATCACAGAAGTCTCTTCAGCCGATGCCAATTACGATCTCCAGTTTGTAGTCGATCATTTTCCAGCCGCTTATGCCGTTGATCGAACTGAAGGCGCTAACCCAATTGGGCAACCGCTTGCTAATCTGAAAGAGGCTGGCACGCTCTACGGCGGTATTATCTACCACAAGGCACCTATCATGATGCGACAACTGGAGCGACTCATGGGAAAAACAGCCCTACGCGACGGCTTGCGCGAATACCTCAAAAAATATGCATTCGGCAACGCAACCTGGGCCGACCTGATTGCCATTCTGGACGCTCGAACACCCGCCGATCTGGCTACCTGGAATCACGTCTGGGTCAACGAAACGGGTCGGCCAAAATTTACGTACCAGCTTGATGGAAAGGGTGGCACGATTAAGCAATTCGTCATTTCACAACAAGCCGAAGATGGCTCCAATCGGTTCTGGCCGCAGCGTTTTGAATTATCTTTAGTCTATCGCGATCACGCCGAAGAATTTACTGTGGACATGAACCAGCCACAGATTACACTGAAAGAGGCAATCGGGAAGAAAACTCCAATTTACATCACCTTTAACTCGACTGGACAAGGTTACGGGATATTTCCGGTTGATACAGCAACAGTAATCCAAATAAATGTGACCAAAAATCCAGTTACGCGGGCTGCCACATACATTAATCTATACGAAAACATGCTCTCGGGCCAGGGCATTTCTCCCGCCCAATTAGCATCGGCAAATCAACAATGGCTCCGAACAGAATCAGAAGAATTGAATCTTCGACTGATTACTAACCAACTGTCAGATATTGTCTGGAATTTTACCCGACCTGAAAAGCGTCCGGCTCTCGCGGCTTCGGTTGAGCAGGCAGCCTGGCAAGCAATGGAGCAGGAAACCGCATCTGGTAAAAAGAAACTCCTCTTTCGCTTATACCAGAACATTGCGCTCAGTGATGAAGCTAAAGATCGACTGTATGCCATCTGGAATGAGCAGAAAGCACCCACTGGCGTAACGCTCACCGAAGATGATTATACATCGCTGGCTCTTGCATTGGCTGTACGAGATTACCCGGTTGAGGGAATTCTGACGAAGCAATTAGCACGCATCAAAAATCCAGATCGTAAAAAGCGGCTCACGTTTATGATGCCTGCTCTATCGGGCAATGTAGCTGAACGCGACCAGTTTTTTGCCTCCCTAGCCAGCGAAAGCAATCGGGAGCGCGAGGCCTGGGTTGTCGATGCCCTGGGCTATCTACATCATCCCCTACGAACCGAAACCTCAGCAAAGTATCTGCCTAAAAGTCTGGAGCTGTTGGACGAGATTCAGCGGACAGGCGATATTTTCTTTCCCGAGCGTTGGGTAAGCTCTACCTTATCGAGCTATCAAACACCGGAAGTAGCGCAGCTCATTCGCAAATTTCTGGCCGACCGGCCCAATTACAACCCGCGTTTACGAGCCAAGTTGCTGCAAGCCGCCGACAAACCATTTCGAGCTAGTAAGTTGGTTTACCAACCCTAGAATCTGGCTTTGTAAAATCATTTCGTTGTGCCCCCACAAAACTATAAAAGGCCAACTGTGTGAGTACAGTTGGCCTTTTACCTAATTGTTAATTATCCCCTTTAGCTAGCTGCTTCGATGGCCGCAGCTGCTTCGGCCGCTGCAAGGGCTGCGCTGTTTTTCTGGGCATAGTCGTCACGCTTACTTTCGAAGTGGGAAAAAATCTCGGTAATCGTGTCGAGGTTTTCGCCGATTTTACCGTGCATCGTACCCAGATTCTTCTCCAGATAAGAGTCATTTAACCCATTCATATTATCCACTTCAATCTTACCTATTTTCTCGATTAAAGCCGTCTGGCTGTTTTGCAGGTCTTCCAGTTCACGAACAATCTTGTTCATCAACTCAAACTTCTGTAGCTTATCCATATTATTTTTTGTTGAGTATTGTTTTATAAACGAGCTATCTACAAAATGGTTTGATTTTAGTCACTTTTGAGCAGCAAGCAGTAGATATGCTATCGCCCTTTATTCTGTATGCAAATGGACATTCTGCTGTTCGTTAACCACCATGTATACAAAGCCGCCCCTACTTTTCACCATCGCATTTATCGCCATAACCTGCCTCGAAATGCTGGGCGATACGCTATCCATCCAGTGGCTACATTATGGTTGTAAACCGCTTATTATGTTGCTGCTCCTGGGATATTGCTGGCAACAGTATCGAGTAGCAACTTTTCCGTTAGTAATCCGCTGGCTAATGATCGGCATGGTATTCGCCTTGTTGGGCGATGTTTTTTTAATGATTCGTGAAGTCGATTTGTTTGCCCCAGGGTTGGGCGCATTCCTGATCATGCAGTTGTGCTATAGTCGGGCATTCTGGTTATCCATTCGTCAATCCGGGATGCTACTCACCATTCAATCGGTATGGAAACCTGCGCTGCCTTTCCTGGTATACCTCGTTATTTTCCTAATCCTGCTTAGGCCAGCCTTTGCACAAAATCCAGCTTTGCAGGCCTTGTGGTGGCCAGTTGTGATATATGCTATCTGTCTGAATACGATGGGGTTGCTCGCCGTACTGCGTCAGGGTGCGTTAAAGTACGGCTGGGTAGTTGCTGGCGCGTTGTTATTTATCCTGTCCGACTCACTCATTGCTATCGATAAGTTCCTGCAAACCATCACGGGGGCAGTCTGGTTGATCATGAGTACATACGCGGCTGCCCAATATATGATTGTCAGGGGCACTCTGACCCATGAACAATCAACTCGACCACTCCATCAAGCTGGCAGCTAAACCATATAGTATTTATCGATACGATAATCAATTAAATCAATTTGATTTATAATTCTCATCCTAGTAACCTTGCACTTGTAAATCACTTCATCGTCTTTTCGAAAGTTATATTAACCTACATTTTCAGACAAGTCCTTAACAATAAGCTGTAAAAATGGAAAACAAATCAGGAGACATTAGTCAATGCCCGTTTCACAACGGAACGCTAAAAAGCGAGCCTGCTAAAAAAGTTAGCGCTGCTGGTGATGGAACCCAAAACCGCGATTGGTGGCCCAATCAGTTAAAGGTGAACATGCTTCGTCAGCATTCTTCATTGTCTGATCCCATGGGGGAAGGCTTCAACTACGCCGAAGAATTCAAGAGCCTTGATCTGGAAGCCGTGAAAAAGGACCTTCATGCGTTGATGACTGACTCCCAGGACTGGTGGCCAGCCGACTTCGGTCACTATGGACCTTTGTTCATCCGCATGGCGTGGCACAGTGCGGGTACGTACCGCATCGGCGATGGTCGTGGTGGAGCAGGTGCAGGGCAACAACGGTTCGCTCCACTCAACAGCTGGCCTGATAACGTCAGCCTCGATAAAGCTCGCCGGTTGCTTTGGCCAATTAAACAGAAATATGGTCGGAAAATCTCCTGGGCCGACCTGATGATTCTTACGGGCAACGTTGCACTGGAATCGATGGGCTTCAAAACGTTCGGTTTTGCCGGTGGACGTGAAGACGTTTGGGAGCCAGATCTGGATATTTACTGGGGTTCTGAAAAAAAATGGCTGGGTAGCGATCTGCGTTATGCGGGTGGTTCTGAGGGCGTAGATGAGCATAGTGTATTGGTATCCGACGAAGATCCAAATGGCAAAATCCACGCTCGCAATCTGGAAAAACCACTAGCGGCTGCCAACATGGGCTTAATCTATGTAAACCCAGAAGGACCAGACGGGAACCCCGATCCGCTTGCTTCAGCAAAAGACATCCGCGATACATTCGGACGTATGGCCATGAACGACGAAGAAACAGTTGCCCTGATTGCGGGTGGCCACACGTTTGGCAAAACCCATGGTGCGGCTTCGTCGGAACACGTAGGACCTGAACCAGAAGCAGGAGATATTGAATTACAAGGCTTTGGCTGGGCTAACAGCTACGGCTCAGGCAAAGGTGGCGATACCATCACCAGCGGCCTGGAAGTAACCTGGACGACTACACCAACGCAGTGGGGCAATGGTTTCTTTGAGAACCTGTTCAAATACGATTGGGAACTGAGCAAGAGTCCAGGTGGCGCTCACCAATGGGTGGCCAAGAATGCAGAAAGCATCATTCCTGATGCCCATGATGCGTCGAAAAAGCATGTACCAACCATGCTCACCACCGACCTGAGCCTGAAGCTTGATCCTGGTTTCGAAAAGATTTCACGGCGTTTCTACGAAAATCCCGACGAGTTTGCGGATGCCTTTGCGCGTGCGTGGTTCAAACTGACTCACCGCGATATGGGTCCTCGTGCTCGCTACTTAGGTCCTGAAGTTCCAGAAGAAGTACTGATTTGGCAAGACCCAATCCCTGCTGTTGATCATGCGTTGATCGATGAAAATGATGCGGCTGCGCTGAAAGCCAATATTCTGGCTTCTGGCCTGACTGTATCTGAGCTAGTATCTACAGCCTGGGCTTCGGCTTCTACCTTCCGGGGTTCCGATAAACGGGGTGGTGCCAACGGAGCACGTATTCGCCTGGCTCCTCAAAAAGATTGGGCGGTAAACAATCCAGCTCAACTCGAAAAAGTGTTGGGTATCTTAGGAAGCATCCAGGAAGAGTTCAACAGCACGCAGGCCAACGGCAAGAAGGTTTCACTGGCAGACCTTATCGTTTTAGCGGGTTCTGCAGGCGTTGAAAAAGCAGCCAAAGACGCAGGGCAGGATGTAACTGTGCCGTTTACGCCGGGTCGTATGGATGCGTCGCCCGAGCAAACGGATGTCGAATCATTTGCCGTACTGGAACCTATTGCCGATGGATTCCGCAATTACCTGAAAGGTAAGTTCACGGTATCGACTGAAGAGTTGTTGATCGATAAAGCGCAACTGCTAACCCTAACGGCTCCTGAACTGACTGTTTTGATTGGTGGTATGCGTGCTTTGAATACGAACTACGACGGTTCAAAACACGGTATTTTCACAGAACGACCAGGTGTGTTAACGAACGATTTCTTCGTCAATCTGCTCGACATGAGCACCGCCTGGAAAGCCGTAGCCGATCATAAAGAAGTATTCGAAGGACGGGACCGGAAAACGGGTGAGTTGAAATGGACAGGCACTCGTGCGGATCTTGTGTTTGGCTCAAACTCCGAACTGAGAGCCGTTGCCGAAGTGTACGGAAGCTCCGATGCCCAGGAAAAATTTGTGAAAGACTTCGTAGCGGCCTGGGCTAAAGTGATGAATCTTGACCGCTTCGATCTGGCTTAATTCGTTTCTTTCTCCAATACAAACAGCGCCGGGTAAACTACCCGGCGCTCGTTTTTTTATGACAACTTAAACAGGCTCATTAACATAGCAAGCCGTTTATCGTTGCTAGGCGGCATCTGGTTTCTTACCCAGAATATCATGGATAGTGGCTTCGGCATCCGGGAAATTGGTTTTTAGCATCTCCGCAAGCTGCGTTTTCAATTTCTCGAAATACTCGGGTGCGTTATCGATGGCCCCTTCGGCTTCTGTTTTGAGTTGCATTCCCTTCTCTTTCAGGTCGGCCATCAGTTTCTGACCATCTTCTGTTTGGGCATACTTGTTAAGGGCTACTCCGGCCGCAGCTCCGAGAATAAACGTGGCTAAGTGTTTCGCGTTGACAGACATTGGTTTTGTTTTTAGTTGGTTAAATTACCAGACCAACCTACCCAATAGTTTTTAGAATGCAGCATGCAATGTGAGCAGTTGTGCATTTAGACTGTTCAACGGTCAAAAACTCCGCAAGAATCGGGTTTCCTCCCAGTGCAGGTATTCCGACATTTGTATAGGTCAAACAACAATATCAGATGACAACTGCAAGCACCTACACCTATCAGCAAATTGCCCGCGCTATCGAACACCTCACCAATCACTTTCAGGAACAACCATCGTTGGGCGAACTCGCCGAGAAAGCCAACCTGAGTGAGTTTCATTTCCAGCGACTCTTCACTGAATGGGCGGGCGTTAGTCCTAAGAAATTCAGCCAATATCTAACGCTCGAACACGCGAAAACCCGACTGCGGAATGGGGCTCCGCTGAGCGATGCTGCTCATGAAGCCGGGCTTTCGGGTACGGGTCGGTTACACGATTTATTCGTCACGATTGAGGGGGTTACACCGGGTCAATTCAAACAGGCGGGTTCTGGACTTGTGCTTTCGTATGGTGTTTTCGAAAGCCCTTTTGGGCCGTATCTGCTAGGAGCAATAAAAGGTAAAATTGCTCTTCTTCATTTCTTAAACGAGGGCGATGAGCTTGAAACGATTCTGACAACCGCCTGGCCAGAAGTTGTATTACAGCAGGACAAAGAGGTTGTGCAATCGCTTGCCAATCAGATTTTTCCATCAACTAAGGGCGCAATCTCGACGCAATCGCTGCCGGTTTTGCTACGGGGTTCCGCTTTCCAGCTTAAAGTCTGGGAAGCTTTACTCAAAATTCCCGAAGGGCGGCTGGCCAGTTACGACCAGATTGCCGAAGCGATCGGGCAACCTACGGCCTCGCGGGCGGTTGGCACGGCTATCGGCAGCAATCCTGTTGGTTATTTGATTCCGTGTCATCGGGTCATTAAGAAAACAGGTCTGTTCGGTGGCTATCGCTGGGGAACAGATCGGAAACAAGCCATGCTAGGTTGGGAAGCCGCGCGCACAGAAGGGTTTGTTTACTAATTGTTTCAGGTTTCAGGTTCAATGTTCCATGTTGGTTTTTAACATGGAACATTGAACCTGAAACCCAATTAAAACAAGTTTCTTATGAACGCAACTATCGACTGGTCGACTTATCAAACGACGCTCTCCGAATCAGGATTTGTTTTACTCCCTCCACGCCTATCTCCCGACGAATGCCTTGAATTAGCTAGCCTGTTCGATGAACCAAATATCCATCGTAAAACGATTGTGATGCAGAAGCATGGTTATGGCAGTGGCGAATACAAATATTTCAATTATCCCCTGCCTGCCCGCCTTGATACGCTTCGTCATGAGCTATTTAAGCAAATAGCCCCCGTTGCCAACGACTGGAACGAAAAACTCGGCCTTACCCAACGCTACCCAACCGATCTTGACGAGTGGCTGGCAATTTGCCACAACGCAGGCCAGAAACGCCCAACAGCGCTAATCCTAAAATACGGTTCAGGTGACTGGAATGCGTTACACCAGGACATTTATGGCCAACTGTATTTCCCGTTTCAGGCCGTTTTATTTCTCAATCAACCAGGGCAGGATTTTTCGGGCGGTGAGTTTGTTTTAGTGGAACAACGCCCCCGTATGCAATCACGAGCTATCGTACTCCAACCTGAACAGGGTCAGATTCTCATTTTCACAACAAAATTTCGGCCATCCAAAGGAGTACGCGGCTATCATCGGATTGGGATGCGTCATGGCGTCAGTGAAGTAAAAACAGGGCAACGGATGACCATTGGGCTCATTTTTCATGATGCCGCATGATTCGCCAGACAGCCCTGGGAGCAACACGTTTTGCCCAACTCCGAGCTTTAGTAGCTCTTATCAACCAAAAAGTAATCTCGTTAGGCGGTCATCGTCCGGGTAAAATTTATGGCACGCTCACCTGCCGGACGGGCAAACGCATGAAGCCAGAAAATCGTGTCTTTTTTCAAGATGAGACCGAAGCCCTAAAGCTTGGCTATCGGCCTTGTGCGGTCTGTATGCCGGAGAAATATAAAGTCTGGCGAACCAGTCAATAATTTAACGATTAAAGGAGTAGTCCGAGCCGCTAAAAGCGGCTTTTTTTATGCTTTCTCAGATCATGTATAACCGCAACCTAGTGCATTTATCGCGTAAAATAAACCGTTCGGAAGCGTCTGTAGAATACGGGGGAGAAATAGAATCACAAGTTTAACGATAAAATCTACAGTACAACTTTGCGTAAAAATACTTATAGAGTCGACTTAGGATAACCTTCTTCCAAGGCCCCTAAAAAGTGACTACCTATCCACAAATAACATTTACCAAAGAACCTTGATCAGAAAAAAGAGATTGCCTTAGCTTCGTTGCGCATGAACAATAAAATTGAGAACCAGCTAACCTATAAACAAAAATGGCAGCTTGCTACAACTGTGTTTGCCATTTACTGGCCTATTCGTATCTACGTTCATATAAACCACTTTTCGCTCGAATTAGTCCAACGGGTATGGCCTTTCTGGATCATGGAAATTATCGTGACGATCCTGTTCTTTGGCCTGTGGCTCACGGTTACGGATTGGATTCAGCAACGTTTTTTTAGCAAGATGAACAGGGAATTTCTGATTGAGTTTGACTTACCCGCTCAGCTAGCTACTTTAGTCGTGGCAGGAGCCCTGGCTGTCTTATTTAATATAGCTTTTCACCGGATGTGGATTATAATGGCAGGTGTGGAACGTTTTCATTTTTCGCAGCCAATTCGTACTTCAGCGCTCACCTTAAGCCCTGAAGAGAGTAATCAACGAAAAAAAATTGATAACGGATTAACTATCATGGCTATGCTGTCGGCGTTCTATCTGGCGGCTAACCGAAGAGGGTACAAACGATTGGAAGCCATAAAAGTAAACGCGGAGCAACTTAAACAGGAGGCTATCCAGGCTCAGTTTATGGCGCTTAAAAACCAGGTAAATCCCCATTTTCTTTTCAATAGCCTAAGTATTCTTTCCTCACTCATTGAACCTAACCCTAAACTCTCTATTCAATTTGTTGGTCAACTGGCAAAGGCGTTTCGTTACATTTTAGAACAACGGGATACCAACTACATTAAACTTCAGGATGAATTAAACTTTACGAATGCCTATACGTTTCTACTTCAAATTCGCTTTGGTGAAAAGTTGAAGATTAGAACCGATGTATCGGCATCCATAGCGACTAAATACAACATTGCTCCATTGACCCTACAGCTATTAATTGAAAATGTAGTAAAACACAATCAAATGTCGAGCGAAGAGCCTCTTCTGGTAAATATACAAACTGAAGACGATTATTTATTGGTTACCAACCCTATTCGATTGAGACCCCAGAAAGAGACTTCGACCGGGCTGGGTTTAAAAAATATAGCTGATCGGTACCGACTACTTACCAAACGTCCTGTTTGCTTTGGCGATCAGGACGGCATATTTATTGTTAAAATTCCGTTGCTTGTCTAGTTGCCATTTAAAACGTTATGAATGTATTAATCATTGAAGATGAAGCATTAACCGCTCAGCGGCTATCCACATTGCTCCATGAGTATGACCCCACCATTAAAGTACTAGCTTTCCTACCATCTGTAGCCAAATCGATCAACTGGCTAACCACTCCTCAACCTGCTTCACCAGATTTGATTTTTCTGGATATTTTTCTGGAAGACGACTTAGGGTTTAGCCTGATTGAGCAACTTAATTTAACGATTCCAATCATTTTTACGACGGCCCACGAGAACCACGCCTTACAGGCCTTTAAAGCCAATAGTGTCGATTACCTACTAAAACCTATTGGTATTGAGGAGCTTACGGCAGCTTTAAATAAATTCAAATTATTTCGTCAATTGCCCAATGAGCCGGGGACGGAGCACCTTGTTGTGGATCAACTCGCAAGAGGAGATGAATCCAAAACCTACCGCGACCGATTTATGGTTAGCGTTGGGCCCAAACTTCGCAGCATTCGAACCGATGCAATAGCTTATTTCTTTTTTGAGAACAAAGCGACCTACTTAATGCCCCAGGTTGGCCCTCCTATATCGATTGATTATAGCCTGGATAAGCTAAGCCAGCTAGTCGATCCTGGTCAGTTCTTTCGTGTCAATCGTTCGTATTTAGTGGCTATTGATGCAATCCAGTCTGTCCATACCTACTCGGGCAGTAAACTCAAAGTTGAGCTACAGCCAGCGGCCCGTCAGGAAGTGTTTGTCAGTGTTGAGCGTGTCACTGAATTTAAAGACTGGCTAGGTCGATAAGCTATTAATACCTCTTTCCTCCTCCCGGTTTCAACCGCCAAAATCCCGAATTCAACCCCCCAAACCCGGAATCAGTCATCTTTTTTTTCGTCTTCACTAACCGCCGGGCAAAATTAGCAATGTCTTTCTGCCGGATTTAGTTGGCGGATGGACAACCTGACAACTGCTGACAGGTGCAATTAGCCACTGTCATCGGTAGTTCTCAACGGTTACACAACTGATTACAGGGGTTATGAATTACTATTTCTATGCGTATTTCCGCAATCCAAAGGTAACGTTACATGTAGGTAGCTGCCGGTTTTGTAATAATGGCAAAGGGATGCAACCCAAAAAGCTTGGTTATTTAACGGGTCGTTGGCGAGGTGGTTATGCTAGCTTTGAGCTCGCTCTGGAAGCAGCTCAAGGATTCAGTCAGGATTTGGGTGTAAAGCCTGTCTATTGTCAGCGGTGCTTTCCAGGATTAGCAGAATCCAGTACGACCCAACAAGCGTTATCACACAATTAACGTACGCAAGCAGGCTCGAAAAGCTCAATTAAATCATCTGATAATTAGTGGATTCAGCGAGTCTTAAGGTAACGAATTCCATTAGAGCGGTACGTTATAACGTTTATTTTTCTAAACCCTAACCTTTATAAGACTAGACAACAAAAATCACAGTATGTACTAAGTAATTTAGTTAAGTATTAACACTTAATTTTCGTTAATTTAGCTAGATATATTAACAAAAAAGCTCGTAAAAAATCAATTTTTCAAAAACGAAAAATTGATTTTTTACGAGCTTTTTTGTTGAAAAAATTGGACAAAAGTACTTTCATTAATTAAATTTTAATTCAATAAAAAAAAGATAATTTAATTAACATAAAATTTAATGTAACTAATTGAAAATCAATATATATACACAATTAAAATTTAACTTTTCTGATAATTAGATTATTAGATGAAAAAATAGACCATAGTACTATTTATATATCTTTTTGAAATATAATTCCCACTCTTTAATATTGGCCCGATTACTCATTTTAAAAAACCAACCTAATCTTCATGAAAGCAACGTTCTACAGATTTCTGCAGACAGCTTTTCTGGGTGCATTATTATTGCTGGGAAACTTTAAAGTTTCCGCCCAGGACCGTCGTTTGACGGGTAAAATTACAGGTAGTGATGGCGCTGTGCCAGGTGCCAACATCGTGCTAAAAGGTACCCAAACCGGTACCAGTTCCGATGCAAATGGTAGTTTCTCGTTGAACATCCGGGGAGCCAGTCCAGTGCTTGTTATCTCAGCTATTGGCTTTAAGACGCAGGAAGTTTCGATCGGCAATCAAACTAATATTGACGTCCGACTCGAAGACGATGCGACTGCCTTAAGTGAGGTTGTTGTAACGGGGTACTCCACTGAAAACCGCCGGGATGTGACTGGTGCTGTTTCGACAGTGAAGCCCGCCCAACTGAAAGTGGTCCCTTCAGCCAACGTTGAGCAACAGTTACAGGGCCGCGTTGCGGGGGTAACCGTGATCACCAACGGTCAGCCAGGTACATCCAGCCAGGTTCGGGTTCGCGGGTTCGGTTCGTTCGGGGGTAACCAACCGCTGTACGTAGTAGACGGCGTGCCTACGCAGAACATCCAGTACATTTCACCGGATGATATTGAAAGCACCACCGTTCTGAAAGATGCCGCTTCAGCTTCGATCTATGGAGCACGGGCTGCTTCGGGTGTGATTGTCCTGACCACCAAGAAAGGACAGCGCCGGGCTCAGAAGCTGAGTATCAGCTACGACGGTCTATTTGGGGCAACCGACCCAGGTAAAAGCCTACCGATTTTGAATCCACAGGAACAAGCTGACTGGACCTGGCAGGCTCGTAAAAATGATATTTATCAAGCTGGTGGTACAATTGGCCCTGACAGTTTCACGGGTATTGCTAGCGGTCAGTACGGTAGTGGTCCAACTCCTGTTTTACCTGACTACCTGCTGGTTGGTAGCCGTTCGGGCTTATCGGCCTCACAGGTTGACCTGACAGCCGAAGCGGCTAAGTATAACATTAACCCAGCTAACGGTGCAATCTATAACGTGATTCCATCGAACAAAGCGGGTACCGATTGGTACGCTGCCATCACTCGGGTTGCTCCTATGATGCGTCATTCATTAGGCTTCTCGGGCGGTACCGAATCCAGCCGTTTCTACGTCAGCCTGGCTATGCAAAAACAAGCAGGTATCGTTATTTTCAACGATTATTCTCGCTATACACTTCGTGCTAACACCGAGTTCGATATCACCAAAAAACTCCGTTTCGGTGAAAATTTCCAACTAGCGTACATCGCCAATAAAGGTGTGTTAGGTGGAGTAGGTAACCAATTTGGTAACTCCACCAACAACAACTCGAGCTCATCTTCAGATGAGAATGAAGTATTGACAGCTTTCCGTACTCCTCCAATTATCCCGGTTTATAACTCGTTTGGTGGCTACGCGGGTACTGCCGCTCCTGGTTTTAACAACCCACACAATGCAGTTGCTGACCGGACCGCTAACGCTAACAACGGTAACTTCAACATCTACGGTTTTGGGAATGCCTACTTAGAGTACGATGTGATTCCTTCGTTAACGTTGCGTAGTAGTATTGGTGGTAACTACTTCACCAACTACTACAATAGCTACGGTCGGGTGCAGTACGAAAACTCGGAAAACAACACCACCTACACTTACAGCGAAGGATCAGGATACGGTTTAGCCTGGACGTTCACCAACACGGCTACTTTCAAACAGAAGTTTGGTCGTCATGACATCTTTGCCTTAGGGGGTATCGAAGCCTTAAATAATGGTGCAGGACGCAGTATTAGCGGTTCAGGTCAGAACCCCTTTTCGACCGACCCGAACTACGTGACTATCAGCACCACAACACCCGGTGCTACCCGTCAGGTGAACAGTAGTTATTACTTAGGTAACAAGTTCTACTCGCTGTTTGCCCAGGCTCGCTACACCTACAACGATAAGTACATCCTGACTGGCGTAATCCGCCGGGATGGTTCGTCGCAATTTGCCGCTACCAACCGCTACGGGGTATTCCCGGCCTTCTCGGCAGCCTGGCGTTTATCGTCCGAAGAGTTCATGAAGAACCTGCCCTGGGTATCTGACCTGAAAGTACGTGGTGGCTACGGGATCATGGGTAACTCTAACTACCTGAGTGCAACTAACCAATATAACCTCTATGGTGGTGATGCTAGCCAGGGTTATGACATCACGGGCTCGAACGGATCGATTGCATCAGGTTTCTATCGTACCCAGATCGGGAATGCAGGCGCTAAATGGGAGTCTAGTATCACGTCGAACATTGGTATCGATGGAGCTTTCTTCAACAACAAGTTAGAAGTCGTGCTTGATTTCTGGCAGAAGGATACCAAAGATCTACTATACCCACTGTCGCTACCTGGCGTAGTTGGGGTTCGCTCTAATGCTCCTTACAAAAACGTAGCGAGTATGACCAACAAAGGGATCGACATTTTGGTGACCAACCGCGGTACTTTGGCAGGCGATCTGACCTATGAAGTAACCGGTATTGCTAGCTTCCTGAAGAACCAGATTACCGCAATTGACCCATCGGTTCCTTACTTCACCGCGGGTGGTACTCGTTTAGGTACACCTGTTGTACGTAACCAACCAGGCCATGACCTCTCGTCGTTCTATGGCTATAAAGTAATTGGTCTGTTCAACAGCAAAGAAGAAGTAGCCGCTGCGCCAACGCAGGATGGTGCCGCTCCAGGCCGCTTCCGCTATGCTGATACCAATGGTGATGGCAAAATCAATGATGATGACCGTCAGTTCCTGGGTAGCCCAATTCCGAAGTTCACGGGTAGTATCACCCTGACGCTGAAGTACAAAGGTTTCGACCTGAACACGAACGTGTATACTTCTTTGGGCAACAAGATCTTCAACAACCAACGTTGGTTCACCGACTTCTACCCATCCTTTACGGGTGCAGCGGTTAGCGGACGGGTGAAAGACTCGTGGTTACCGACTCACACCAACACGACGGTGCCCATTTTCGAAAGTGCTTCGAACTTCAGCACCAACACCCAGGCAAACTCGTACTACGTAGAAAACGGTTCGTACGCCCGGATGCAGTATCTGAACCTGGGCTATACCTTCCCAGCCGTGATCCTGAACAAAGTAAACCTGAGCCGGTTGCGTTTATCAGTATCGGCTACCAACCTGTTCACCATCACCAAATACTCGGGTCTTGACCCAGGCGTAGGTGGATCAGCTGACCAGAACTTTGGTATCGACATCGGTAACTACCCTGTTCAGCGTGGCTACAACGTAGGCTTAAGCTTTGGATTTTAACCTGATTCAGTCATCACAACAGGCTGTGAGTTTACCCAAATTAACAGCCTGTTTCCTCAAAAACATTCTTATTTCTTAGTCAACTCGCACTATGAAACAATTTATAACCAAGGGAACCGTAGCCACTGCCATGATGGTCATGGTTACCTTCGCTTGCCAGGACAAATTCCTTGACGTGCCCGCCACCGGACAGCTTGCCGGGATTAATCTCACGTCAAAAGCGGGACTCGACGGACTCCTGATTGGTGCCTACGCTCAGTTGAACGCCCGTGGCTTCTCTCAATCAGCCAGCTCCTTCAACTGGGTACGCGGTAGTATTTCTGGTGGAGATGCCAACAAAGGCTCTAACTCAGGGGACTTTAACGCCCTGACCCCTTATCAGACTTATCAGTTGCTGCCTTCCAGCGGTGAGGTGAATGCCAAGTGGAATGCCATGTACGAAGGCATTGCTCGCTGTAACTCCACCCTGCGCTCGTTAGCCACAGCCGGTTCTGACGTGACAGCAGCTGATAAAGCCCGCATCTCGGGAGAAGCTCGCTTCCTGCGTGGCCACTACTATTTCGAGTTAAAGCGCGCCTTCAACATGGTTCCTTATGTTGACGAAACAAAGGATTATGGTACAGGTATTGAAGCCGTTCCTAATAGTTCTGATATCTGGCCTAACATTGAGGCTGATTTCAAATACGCAGCTGATAACCTGCCAGTGAGTCAGGGGGCTGTAGGTCGAGCCAACAAATGGGCTGCGACTGCTTATCTGGCTAAGACCTATCTCTACCAGAAGAAATATGCGGATGCCAAAACCCTCTTCGATCAGGTGATTGCCAGTGGCATGACTTCCGATGGCAAAAAGTACGCTCTGGTAGCTAACTTCCAGGATAACTTCAATGCCGCTAAAGACAACAGCTCAGAGTCTGTTTTCGCCATTCAGGCGGCTGCCAACACGGGTAGCTCAGACAATGCCAACCCGGATCTGGTGCTGAACTTCCCTTACAACACGGGGTCGAACGGTCCTGCGGGTTGCTGCGGTTTCTTTGCCCCTAGCTTTGAGTTAGCCAACTCCTTCCGGGTGGATGCCAATGGTTTGCCATTATTGGATGGTTCGTATAACAGCAGTGCCAACCAGTTGAAAACGGATATGGGTATTGCGTCGAGTGCTGCCTTTACACCTGATGCAGGTCCAGTCGATCCTCGTCTGGACTGGTCGGTTGGTCGTCGGGGTATTCCTTACCTGGATTGGCAGGTTCACCCAGGTCAAGACTGGATTCGTGACCAGACGTTTGCCGGCCCTTACTCGCCGATCAAGTTTGTTTTCTACAAATCGCAGGATAAATCCCTGACCGATGGTAGCTCGTGGACGGATGGTTATTCAGCCATCAACTACAACATTATCCGGTATGCCGACGTCTTATTGATGGCGGCTGAGTGTGAAGTGGAAGTGGGTAGCCTGGCAACGGCACTGTCGTATGTAAACCAGATTCGCAGCCGGGCCAAAGGCACGACTTATGTAAAAACGGCTGCTGGCGCCAATGCCGCCAACTATCAAATTGGTTTATACACGGCTTTTGCCGATAAGGCAACGGCTCGGACAGCGGTTCAGTTTGAGCGTAAGTTGGAGCTATCGGGCGAAGGCCACCGGTTCTACGATTTAGTCCGTTGGGGAACCGCTTCAACAGTTATGAACGCCTTCATTGCCTACGAAAGCAAATTGTTGTCAGTGGGTTACACAGGTGCTAAGTTCACTGCGGGCAAAGATGAGTACATGCCGATTCCGCAGACTCAGATTGACTCGCAGGGCAAGAGCGTACTCGCTCAAAACCCTGGATATTAATCCATTACTATACAACAAAGAAGCCCAGCCTGATCATCAGGCTGGGCTTCTTTGTTGTATAGTAATGGATTAGGAAACTAACAATATCTCCTCCTTTTAACTGCGACCTACGCCACCTTACACGTCACGCCATCTATCGCTTCCAACGCCTTCAGGAATGAGTTAGCTGGAGAAACTTTCAGTGTTCTTGCCTGTAAACTGATCTCGATGCGCTCAATTGGGTCGACGACGTTGAAGGAAAGCGTACAGGTGCCGGGGTGCGCATTAGCCAGCTCGTTGAGCTTCGCAATGACCTGGGCATTCAGGGCGTCGAGCGTTAGCGATACACGTAATTCCTTGCAGAACTTTTCACGCATGTCGTTCAACAACCGAATGCTCACAGGCTTGAATTCCAATTGCTCAGAGCCCCATTTGTTCTGGGTTTTACCTGTAATGTGCAGGAAGCGGCCTACTTCAATGTATTGCACCAGTCGGACGTAATCATCACCGAACAGAGCCATTTCGAGTGACGAGTTGTAGTCTTCTATCTTGAAGATACAGAACGGGTTACCGCTTTTAGTTACCCGCATTTGTACCGCCGACACAATTCCACCGACTTTAATTTCGGGCTGTTTGGTCTCAAAAATATTGGCAAGCGTACAATTACAGAATCCATCCATTTCGAGTTTAAACTCGTCGAGTGGATGGCCTGTGATATAAAAGCCGACAACGTCTTTCTCAAACTTCAATTTTTCAATCTGATTCCACTCCTCTACCGTAGGGGCTTTGGGTCGGGCAAGCATAGGTTCGCCATTCATCATAGCCCCAAACAACGACTGTTGAGCGGCTGCCTTCTCAGCATGGTAGTTGTTGGCATACCGAATGATTTTATCCAGAAATGGCGATGTATCGCCTTCGGCCATGTTGAAATACTGCGCCCGGTGGTACTCGTCAAGGTTATCGAATGCCCCCGCATAGGCCAGCGATTCCCAGGTTTTCTTGTTCACCGTTCGGAGGTTGACGCGAATGGCAAAGTCGAATATATCTTTGAAGGGACCGCCTGCTTTTCGTTCCTCAATAATGGCTTCGACGGCCGCATCACCCGCTCCTTTGATACCACCCAATCCAAAACGAATTTCCCCTTTTTGGTTAACCCCAAAGAAGCGCTCTGATTCGTTTACATCGGGCCCAAGAACGGGAATGTTGATATTCTTACATTCCTCCATGAAGAACGTAATCTTGTCGATCGTGCCCAGGCAGCTTGTTAAAACGGCCGCCATATACTCCGAGCGGTAATGGGCTTTCAGGTAAGCCGTTTGATAGGCAACGAAGGCGTAGCAGGTCGAGTGCGATTTGTTAAAGGCGTACGACGCGAAAGCCTCCCAGTCGGTCCAGACTTTTTCACAAACTTTTAGGGGCAAATTGTTGGATGCACAACCATCCATAAACTTACCCTTCATTTTATCCAGCGTGGCCTTGTCCTTCTTCCCCATCGCCTTCCGCAAAATATCGGCGTCGCCTTTGGTGAAGTTGCCCAGCTTTTGCGAGAGCAGCATCAACTGCTCCTGATAAACCGTAATCCCGTAGGTATCAGCCAAATACTCCTCCATTTCTGGCATATCGTATTTAACTTCTTCGCGACCGTGTTTCCGGTTGATGTAGTTCGGAATGTAAGCAATCGGACCTGGGCGGTAGAGGGCATTCATGGCAATGAGGTCACCGAAGCGGTCAGGCTTCAGGTCTTTCATGTGCTTCTTCATGCCGTCGGATTCAAACTGGAATACGGCGTTGGTTTCACCCCGCTGGAAGAGTTTGTAGGTTTCGTCGTCGTCTAGCGGAATATCATCGATATCGGTTTCGACACCATTGACGAAAAAGCCGCCGTGATTCTGCTTGATGAGCCGCAGGCACTCCTTGATGATGGTCAAGTTGCGCAGACCCAAAAAGTCCATCTTGATTACACCCGCGTCCTCAATAACTTTACCCTCATACTGGGTAATAATCAGGTTCGTATCTTTTGAGGTCGAGACCGGAACAATATCCGATAAATCGCTGGGGGCGATGATAATTCCTGCTGCGTGCAGGCCTGTATTACGAACCGTACCTTCTAGCTTTCGGGCCTGTTTGAGTACCGCCGATACCTTTTCATAATCGACAATGCGCATGGCCTGCGCGGCACTCCTGTCGCCTGCTTCAAGCGCACGCATTCGCTTCACATTATCAACCTCTTCGGGCTGAATAACGCTGGCCAAACCGCCCGGCCCATCAATCGGGTCTTCGAAGATACGCTTGAGGGTCATGTTGTAGGTCGGCTTATCGGGCACGAGCTTCACAACGGCGTTGGCATCCTGCAAAGGCAAATCCATAACCCGCGCAACGTCTTTGATCGACGATTTCGAGGCCATCGTACCGTAGGTCACAATCTGGGCAACCTGCGATTTTCCGTACTTCTGCACCACATAATCAATCACCTTCTGGCGGCCTTCATCATCGAAGTCTGTATCGATATCGGGCATTGACTTCCGGTCGGGGTTCAGGAATCGCTCGAACAGAAGATCGTATTTAATGGGGTCAATATTAGTAATTCCGGTACAATACGCCACCGCGCTACCAGCCGCCGAACCACGACCAGGGCCAATCATAACCCCCAAATCGCGACCAGCTTTGATGAAATCAGACACGATCAGGAAGTAACCCGCGAACCCCATTGTCTTGATGGTAAACAACTCGAAGTCAAGGCGTTCCTGAATATGCGGAAGAATATCTACATAGCGCTGTTTGGCCCCTTCATACGTAAGGTGGCGCAGGTATTCCCACTGGTTGAGTACATCGTCGGTATGCTGCTGGAACTCCTTCGGAATGGGAAAGTTGGGCAGCATAATGTCCCGCTTCAACTTCAGCGTATCTACTTTGCCAACAATCTCGTTGGTATTGTCGATGGCTTCGGGAAGGTCTTTGAAAAGCGTGGTCATCTCCTGCGTGTTCTTGAAATAGAACTGATCGCTGAAGAAGGCAAAACGCGTATTTTTGGGCATCACCTCATCGTCGCTGAATTCTTTCATCGACGGTGTGCTTTGCTTCTCGTTGGTGTTGACACACAGCAGGATATCGTGCGCTACCCAGTCGTCCTGATCGACATAGTGCGAATCGTTGGACGCAATAATTTTAACATTATACTTCCGGGCGAACTTGATCAGTACTTCGTTGGCTTTGATCTGATCAGGAATTTCGTGGCGCTGTAACTCTACGTAGTAATCCTCGCCAAAGCGATCGAGCCACCATTTGAATTCAATTTCGCCCGCTTCTTCGCCTTTTTTAAGAATTGTTTTTGGAACAGATGCTCCGATACAACAGGTGGATGCAATCAGCCCCTCTTTATATTGGTCGATCAGTGCTTTGGTAACACGGGGATATTTGCCGTACAAACCCTCCATATACCCTAGTGAGCAGAGCTTCGCCAGATTTTTATACCCCTGTGCGTTCTTGGCCAACAGCAGTTGGTGATACCGAACATCTTTCTGTTCCTTGGTAAACTGCTTTTTATGGTGATCCTCCACCACGTAGAATTCACATCCCACAATCGGCTTGATGCCCTGCTTGCTGGCTTCAGCCACAAACTCAAATACCCCGAACATGTTGCCGTGATCCGTGATGGCAACGGCAGGCATATTGTCGGCTTTTGCCTTCTTAATCAGCTTCTTAATATCGGCCTGACCGTCGAGCAGCGAGTATTGTGTGTGGCAGTGAAGGTGTGAGAATTGCATACGTCTGAACCTGGATTTTCCTGATTATTACGATTTACAGGATTTTGTACTTCTGTAAATTTAAGAAAACTGACGGGGAGACAGACGAGGTATGGTCAGGAATTTTGAAAAGATTTTGGTAACGTATTGAGTGGCAATCTACTTGAGATTATACTGCTTACTGATTCTGCAACGCCCAAACATAACAGCCAGAATTGGCAGTGGGTCGTTTCACAAAGGCGAAGTATCTGGACGGTAGGTCTTTCCCATCACAATTGATCGTCACCTGTACCACAAACTTAGGGGCATCTTTTAAAACGGTTTCGGAGATAATAATTTGTTGATTTGACGCATTGGCATAGGAGCTTTTTGTCAGATCACTGGAGAGGGTATCTTTTTGAACGAAGATATAATAGATGAACTGAGTAAACTCTCCTCCTACATAATTTGACGCTACTAATTGAGCACCTGGGTATCCGCTTTCGCAGGGAGCTTTGGCAACAAGGGTAGTTGGCGGCTGGCAGTTTGTGGCCTGAGGTTCATCTTTTTTCTGACAACCACCAAGCAATGCAATCATCAGAAGAGAGCTAGTATAAAGTCGAGCGATGTTCATAGTTAGCTGGTGAATAAACTGTTTGACAGATAACTAATTGCAGATGTTTTTGTCTTACTATTTTTATACTATCCCCTTAAAAAGTCAAATAAAGGCCACCAATAAGCGGTAAATAGATTGAGATTAACAGATCTTATAACTTTTGCTCATCAGTCATTGATCGCCTGATATACCAACGGCTTAAAGGCTTTATCAGTGTTGGAAACGTACGGTCCCCACATATTTCGATAGATTAACACCAGCATATCTTCTTTAGGATCGACCCAATACGAGGTCGAAAAAACGCCACCCCAGGAGTACGTACCTGCCTGACTGGGGGTAAACTTGCTCCCATTTTCAGAAATAACCAGAAAACCGAACCCGAATTTATTATCAAGGGCATGCTCGCCGATATTGGGATTTAGGTCGCCAATTTGATTCATAGTCATCAGACGCACCGTATTGCGAGCCAGTAGACGCACACCATTGTACTCCCCATTATTTAGCAACATTTGCAGGAAAATAGCATAATCATAAACCGTGGATGACATGCCCCCTCCACCCGAAAAATAGTCGTGTTTTTGAAGTGGGTAATTCATATCAAGAGCACCCCCAAAGACCGAAGCCTGCTTTTTGATGGTTCCTGCAGAATCGCCCTGGAAAAAGTTGACCAGTCGGGGGCCTTTCTCGGGAGGAACGTTAAAATAGGTGTCTTTCATGCCAAGTGGCTGACAAATACGCTTTTGGAAAAAATCTTCCAGAGACATACCGGACCATTTCTCAATCAGATAGCCTAATACGTCCATATTCAGCCCATATTTCCATTGCTCGCCGGGTTGAAAAAAGAGTGGTAGAGTACCCAAGCGAGTCATGGCGTCAGAAAGTTTTTGGCCTTTGACACCAACTCCACCGGTCATATTACTTTTCGCATAAATGGCGCTTTCTGCCGGAGGCCCGATGGCGGGGTAACCTAAACCCGATGTATGGGTCAGCAGATCGCGAATCGTGACGGGTCGTTTGGCTGGAACAGTCGTGTAGCTAGTGTCTTTGGCGTTGAACGTAGCCAGCACTTTTTGATTAGCAAAGGTTGGAATGAATTTAGAAACCGGATCATCCAGCGAGAATTTTCCCTCTTCCCATAGCATCATGACGGCAACCGTAGTGAGCGCTTTCGTTTGGGAAGCAACCCGAAATATACCGGTCTTGTCAAGAGGAGCTTTTGTAGCTGGGTCGTTATAACCGTGCGCTTTGTAGAACACAATTTTGCCATGACGAGCGATTAAAACCACAGATCCATTCACCCATTTCTGGTTAACCCAAGCTTGCATGCTAGCATCCAATCGGGCAAGACGAGCCGCCGAAAAGCCACCAGCCGCCGGAGCCGCTTCAGTCAGTATTTTTGGTTGTGCCTGTACCGTTTGTTCGTAAACGATACTGGAAAACAGAATCAATAGGGCGATTAGGGAACGAGTCATAGCTTTGAAGTAGGATATGTTTTTGCGTAAATGGATCATGAACAATGTAAAATGGATAACAACCTATTGACAGTCATACCATTATCCGTCTATCATTTCATTTTACATTGTCCATCTACTTAATGTCAACGCAGTGACTGTAGATCGGTCGCTAATTTTTTGGAAGCGATCAAAAAGAGAGTAGTCGATCCAAAACTGATAAAGATTACGATCGACATCGCCCATCGTAGCGACTCATTGCCTAGAGTCGGAGTCAGCCAGTCACTGAGCATGCCGACAACCAATGGCCCAAATCCCAACCCAACCAGATTGAGTACAAAAAAGAGAATCGCAGACGTAAGCGAACGCATCGACGACGGAACCAGACTATGAGCTACTGCAATAGATGGCCCCAAATACAGGCTTTGCAGAGACGCGGTTAGTCCCAGGCCAACCAGTGAATAAGTCGTATTTTCCAGAAAAAGGGCTCCTGTTATGCATGGAATAGAGATGATAATAGCGTAAGCTGGAATTCTGAGATACAGCCGTTTATCTATTTTTCCGAAGTGATCGGTCAATAACCCACCTGCATAAGAGCCGATGGCCCCACCAATACCAAAAAGTGGACCGAGTAAAGCACCTATTTCCGTATTCTTCATACCATGAATCCTCGCTAGAAAAGAGGGTGCCCAGTTATTCACGCCATACAGGCAAAAGACATGTAATCCTGTAGCCAGCGCCAGATACACGAAAGTTTTGGTGGCATACAGTCGCTTTAACACCTCCCGCAATGAGGGCGACTCAGCAACCAATGTCGGATTTGTATCAGTAGCTCCACGTTTAGGCTCTTTCACCAACGCAAAAAACAGCAATGAAAAAACAACTCCCGGGATACCCACCACAAAAAATGCGTTTCGCCAACCAAGGTGTTGATTCAAATATCCACCCATTAAATACCCCACCAATATCCCGAAATAAATACCCGTTGAGTAGATAGAAAGAGCCGTGGCTCGTTTTTCGGGTGGGAAGTAATCGGATATCATGGCATGAGCCGGAGGACTGCCTCCTGCTTCTCCAACACCCACGCCAATTCGGGCCAATAGCAACTGAAAGAAATTTCGCACCAGACCCGAGCTGGCAGTCATTATACTCCATAGCCCCAGCGATGCGGCTACAATATTTCTACGGTTGGTTTTATCAGCAAGGCGCGCAATGGGAATGCCCAGCGTAACGTAAAAAAGTGCAAACGTAAACCCAGAGAGTAACCCAAGCTGGGTATCGGACAATAGCAACTCCTTTTTTATCGACTCCTGGAGGATGACGAGCAATTGCCGATCAACAAAGTTGAAGACGTACACGAGTGTCAGCATCGCCAGAACGTAATTCCGGTACAGGCTGCTCACTTCCTCAGTAGCAGTGATTCCACGGGTTTGCATAAAGGTGTTGAGGGGAGTGTACGGTTCTAACTAAACGTACTATGCCGAAAAGGAAAAGAGGGCTTCCAGTTACTTCGCTCGCGCCGAAAAATATGACAAAAACGCGTTAGAGTTGGCAGTAACTCAGTTTTTGGTAACGCGCCAAAATCGGCTATTACTAGCAAACACAAAGGGGCAGGACGGAGAAATCCGTAAAGAGAGGGATTTTGGCCAAACAGACCAAAGACAATGAAAACAACACGACAATTTATTAACGTCCTACTCACGAGCTTACTCATGATTGCCCCCATCATCAATGCCAAAGCACTAGCCATCGTACCTGGCGATTCTACTACCAAAAAGAGTTCGTTTGAGGTTGGTCTGTATATGGGTGCCGAAAAGACGTTAAATATCATACTGGACATTCATACACAACGGTACATCACGTATGGCGCACAGAGCATTCATGAATAAACGGCTCGAAATCAAATATGACCCCTTCAGGGTCACATGTTTATAGTAAAAATTGCCTCTATAAACATGTGACCCTGAAGGGGTCATACAAACAATAACACTATTTACATCTCCGTAAACTTTACCCAATCAACCGCTTCAACGAGAATTTCTCCAACTTAGCTTTCTCACCCACTACGGTATTGGCAGCCATCTCTCCGAACGAAGCGCCCTGTTTATAGCCGTGTCCAGAGTCGCCACCCATCACCCAGAGATTGCTGGCTTCCGGATGTGTATCCAAGATGAAATCAGAGTCGGGGGCCATGGTCACCTGACAAACGCGCTGTTCGATCAGCGGCTGGCCTATCATTTTGGGGAATCGTCGTTTAATGACGCCCAAGGCCAATTCAAATTCCTCCGGTTTTACAAAGCGGTTATAGGTATCAAACCGATCCGTTATGTTGTTATCTGGAGGAGTCAATCCCAATTTGAAACCACGAAAATCGCTGCCCGGTACCCCAAACGAGCGAAACGGCCCAGCCATATCCCGATCCATCCAAGTTGGCAATTTATTCTCCATAAAATCGGATTGACCTGTTGGGCTGGCAAAGAAGAATACCAGGGCTCGGGTCACCACAAGTTTTTTCGTGAGTTCTGGGAAAAGACGCGTTTGCCACGGACCACAGGCAAATACGAACTGATCGGCCTCCAATACAGTGCCATTGGCAAGTGTGATGGAAGTTGCCTTCCCACCTTTAATGGTTTCTTGTTTTACCTGTTGTTGCAAAAATGTGCCCCCTTCTTTTACAAACAGATTACAAACAGCCTGACATCCTTTGCGGGCATCCAGATACCCAGCCGTCGGATCGAACATGACGTGATCCAGGCCTTCGGTACCAATTTGTGGCCATCGTTTGACGGCATCCTCTAAACTCACTTTTTCGAGCGGAAGCCCCAATCGTTTATAGATCGAAACGGCGGCTTCAGCTTCGGCCTTGCTAGATGGGTAATTGAAAAGTAAAAGGCCATTCTGGTGTAGTATTTTTTGCCCCATCTTCGGCTCGTTCTCTTTCCAGAGCTGAGAAGCCCGTATGGCCATATCGGCATAAAGCGGATCAGCATAATACGCCCGAATCAGGCGGGTTTCACCACCTGAACTTGACTGATTGTTGCCAGGGCCAAATTGATCAACAAGCGTTACGTTGTAGCCTTTTCGTAGTAGATGTAAAGCTGTCCAGCCCCCAAACGCACCCGCTCCAATAACAATGATTTTGCCATTTTTAGCTGGCTCTTTGATGAAATTTGGAACATGGGCTTGTGCGGAAGCAGTAGAGCCTAATGTGCTCACTACGGCGCCCTGAAGGCTATATTTTAATAACTGACGCCGATTTATACGATCTGTTTCTAGGTCGTTTTGGATACCGGTTGACATGCTGATAATGTGTTAAGAACGTTATAGGATTACCCTCACCCCAACCCCTCTCCCAAAACGGGAGAGGGACTAAAAATTGACCGAGTTGGCTCCCCTCTCCCGTTTTGGGAGAGGGGTTGGGGGTGAGGGTATCTATCACACAGCGTCCGACAAACTTGTGAACGTAAACTCACGAATCTTCATGGACGGAATGAGGTAATTACTAAAGGAGCCTTCGCTACTGACCACCCGTTCTACCTTTCCTAGCGTTTCCAGATTGTTGAGCATAATCACGGGGCTTTCATTGAACCGGAAATTTTTGATCGGGTGTTTGATCTTGCCGTTTTCAATGTAAAATGTACCATCGCGGGTCAGGCCGGTAACCAGCAGCGATTGTGGATCGACAGAGCGGATGTACCAAAATTTGGTAACCAGAATACCCCGTTGCGTGCTTTTGATCAGTTCATCTAACGAAGCCGTCCCGCCCACCATCATAAAATTGGTTGGGGCCGGAACAGCCTTGACACTTTTTTTCTGCGCCCAATAGCGGGAATACGACAGGTTTTTAACGACGCCTTTTTCAATCCAGTTAAGTTTCTCCTGCGCACGCCCATCTGCACTCCAGGGCGAAGCGGGTAATTCTGGGTTCGTTGGGTCGGAATAGATCGTTACCCGTTCGTCCATGATTTTCTCGCCGAGCTTAGTCTTTCCACCTGGCTTGCTCAGAAATGAGCGACCCTCATCGGCACTACGCGCATCCAGACTCCGGAATAAGTGTTCGAGTAAAACAGCCGCAGCCAGTGGTTCCAGAATAACGGTGTATTTGCCCGGCTCGATAGCGCGCGCGCCTACCGAACCCAGCGCTTTTTGTAAGGCAATCTGCGTAGCCGATGCCGTATTCAACTTTGGGAAATCACTTACCCCCTGCGTGGCATAGCCCGAACCAGTTCCATTATCGGTACGAATAGTGGCGCTGAAATTGACTTTTGTACTGGGGTAATATGCAAACAACCCTTTGCTATTCATCATCGCCGAATAGCCAACACGGTCTTCCAGATAACCCGCTACCGTTTGCTTTTGTGACTTGGCAATCTGAATACTTTGAGCCACCGCTTTAGCCCGATCAACTGCCGACATGTTCGCTGTCGAGTCGAAAAATCCACTGGCAGGAAGGTATTGCTGAGGGCCTAACAAACCAAGGTATTCAGGATTTTCGGGAGCTAACTGAGCGACTTCTTCCGAACGACGAACGGCCTTTTCCAAAGAAGCATCGTCAAATTCATCGACCGTAGAAACGCCCACTTTTTTCCCAAAGGCCGATTGAACCGAAACTGTTTTATAGGTTTTCGAGCCGCAGGTGGTCACTTTGTTGAGGGCATACCGAATATTGCTCCACTCTTCGCCCTGTAAATTAACTTCGCACTCATCGGCTTTGGAGTAGCTCAAAACCTTTTGCAACAGCGTCTTTGCGTCTGCTTCAGTTAGAATGATAGACATTTCGTTAAGTAGGTGGGAGTTAGAAGTGAGTAGCGAGAATCCATCCAGTAGCCATTGACTTGTGCCAACCATTCTCGCGACTCACTTCTCGCTCCTAATTCCTATTAGTTATATTTTCCGGGCTGTATTGATCACATTGACGCCGTTGAAGCGAGCGGTTGCGCTGCCGTGCGAGACAGCGTTGATCTGGATGGGCTGCCCCTTTCCGTCGAAAAACGAGCCACCTAAGCGGTAATCGCGTTCGTCGCAGACTTTCACGCAGGAGTTCCAGAATTCCTGCGTATTGGATTGATAGGCCACATCTTTGAGCATACCAACGATCTGTCCATCCTTGATTTCATAGGCTAATTGCCCGCTGAACTGGAAGTTATAGCGTTGTTGATCAATGGAGTAGGAGCTATCGCCAATGATGTAAATACCCTTCTTGACATCTTTAATTAGCTCATCAACCGAGAGGGGTGTTTTACCGGCGGCCAACGACACATTAGCCATGCGCTGGAACTGAACCGAGCCCCAGTTGTCGGCATAACAACAGCCCTGCGATTCCTTTTCACCCAACATGTGAACCTGATCCCGGATGGCCTGATAGTTAACCAGAATCCCATCTTTAACCAGATCCCAACGTTTGGTCTGAACGCCCTCATCATCGTACCCAACAGCCCCTAAAGAACCAACCTGGGTTTTATCAGCAAACAGCGTAACCTGATCACTGCCATAATTAAACCCTTTTGTCTTCCACTTATCGATAGTCGCAAAGGAAGTTCCGGCGAAATTGGCTTCGTAGCCCAACACACGATCTAACTCCAGTGGATGCCCAACCGATTCGTGAATGGTCAGCCAGGTATGCGATGGATCAAGAACCAGATCGTATTTACCCGCTTCGACCGATTTGGCGGTGAGTTTTTGCCTCGCCTGTTTGGCTGCTGCTACCACATCTTCGAGCATGTCGTAACCTTGGTTGTATCGAGTGGTAATGCCCGGTATTTTGTCGGCGGGGTTCGTTTGCAGGTATTCGTAGCCCATACCCATTGGCGCGCTCAGGGCATCTCTCGTTTCAAACTTCCCGGTTTTGGGGTCGATAACTGTAACTGTGAAACTGGGCCATAACCGATGAATATCCTGATCGATATACGAGCCATCGGTCGATGCGAAGTACTTCTGTTCGTTTATTAGAAATAGCTGGGAGTTAACAAAGCTGGCCCCGTTTTTCGTAGCAGCCCCGTTAACCGCCATCAGCAAATCAACTTTCTCTTTTATAGGAATCTCGAAAGCGTTTTTCTGGATGGGCGTTTTCCAGCTTATCTCCCCAAAGCCTTTCTGCGGAGCTAGTTGCACCGGATCGCCTGACAGTAATAAAGCGTTTGCTTTGGCCATAGCAACGGCCTTCTCAGCGGCTTTAGCCAACTCCATTTCGGTTTTAGCATCGCCAACAGCTGCAAACCCCCAACAGCCGTCGGCAATAACGCGAATACCTACACCATACGATTCTGTACTCGCAATATTCTGAACCTTGTCTTCACGGGTGATAACGAACTGATTCAGGTAGCGACCAATACGAACGTCAGCATAGGATGCTCCTTTTGACTTGGCGGCATTCAAGGCCGCATCGGCCAGACGTTTCTTTACGGCCACCTCCAGACCAGGAGCGAGTAGGGCTTCTTCGGAGACGGGGCGCCCGAAAACGGGGAGTTGTGATAGCATCAGTGTACCGGTGCCTAGGCCCGCTACCTGCATAAAATCTCGTCGATTCAAGAGCTTTTCCTGCGTTTAGACTATGTATTGGTTGACTTCAATATTTTGGTTTTAGCAAAAATGCTATTTCACCAAAAAGGCAATGCAATACCGATGCAGGAAGGTATAAAATTCTACAGATATTCAAAATATAATTTGTAATATTAAATTTATTTATAGATAAAATTCTACAATTTCTACTTAATAGAAAATAAATACAGTTTTTACATTTATTATAATCTTTTAGTACGAGCTAAATAGTAGCGGCCCTAACTAACACAAGGTTTCTTAATAAAATACTCAGAAAGGGTCACAGCCAGCTTGTCTGCTCCGTAAGAAAGTTAGTTGCGGTATCGTTCTGCTATAGCGTAAACCTACGTAAATTTGCACTTTTCGTGCGGTTTTATACTTCACCAACCCGGCACGACGTTTGATAGACATCATATGGACACAACCCATCTATACCAAACCATGGCTACTTCTTTCGCCGTCCGGCCTTTCCGGAATGCGCTCTTTCTAGTACTTGCAATCGCTCTACTAACTACATCCTGTAAAAAATCGGGGGGCGCCGATGGAGTTGATCCGCGTGATCAATACGTTGGTACGTACGTAGGCGGCTTTCAAACCTCGTTTACGGTGGGGGGCGTTGAAAGTGCGCCAGAATCAGGAACAGCTACGATTACTATCACCAAAGGATCGAATGCGAAAGAAATTTATATCGAAACAACAGTACCCCGCCCAACGACCTTAAAGGTAACGGCTCAGTTGGATGATACTGGCAAAGCATTTACAGTCATTGATCGCACGCAGGATCAGATGTCGGTATTGAATAAGACGTTTACGGGCGACTTTACCGCAACCGGCGTTTTTGACAATAATCAAATTGCTATAACGACAACTACTGAAACAGTTCAGGGGGGGCGCATCAGTCGGTACGAATCTATCACCGGTACCAAGAAATAATCAGCGATTCAGTAATTCTGGCACTGTGATTGAACATTAACCGGCCAACTAGCCGGTTTTTTTGTACCCATCTACCTGTATTAACTAAACAAATTAGACTGACTATGCTTTTATAGCCAAGAGCAACCTGACATGATTCGTTGGCAACTTGTTTTTTTGAATCGTTTTAACCGAGCTGGTGCTCTAGAAACGAATGCACCGGCTGCCTAAACAGTATAGCCTTATGATCCGCTCAACCCTACCCCTATTCATCACCTTTATTGGTTTTTATAGTTGTACCACTCCCGATTCAGATTCTGAATCGGTTTCGGCAAGGCAATTTCTACAGCCTACCGAGCGGGTAAGTAAGATGACGGTCTACTACACCTCTCCATTAACGAGTCTTAACTACGTTGGAAAAGATACAGTAAATGGTCAGGTTTTTAATTTTGTTGATGCCGATGCCTACACATTTCGATACGACAGCCAGAATCGGCTGATTAATCATACATTGACCCAGACCAGTGCTTCAGACGCGGGGGTATACACCCACAAAAATCAGTACAGCTATGTGTATGCCAACGGTCGAATGACTGAAACGCAAACTAGTGATGCTGGTACACAATCCTACTCCTTTATACTCGACAGTACTCAAAGCCGGGTTCTTGCTTATACCAAACATCTTTACACCGCTTCTGGACCTGTTTATACACCTACCCCTCTCGATACCTTAAGGCAATACTCAGCCGAGGGAATTTTGAAAAGTGTACTCAGAGGCTCTAATCGACAGACGATTACGATCGATACGAAAAATATTACTCAGATCGATGAATACAGCAACAGAACAGGTAAGTTGGATAACACTACGGCTTTTGTGTATGATATGGATCATTATGCACCCCCTGCCTATTTTACCTTTCTGGGAGAAACAAGCCGAAATGCGGTTGTAAAACGAACCATTAACTATGGTAGTCAGGGACAGGCAGATGTTTATATCTCAACCTATCAAAATACGTATGATACCCAAAAACGTTTAGTTAAACAGGTTGAATTTTCGCAGTATCCCGGCCAGGCTAAGCCTACCGTCGCGACCGTAACCACCTATTCCTATTAATCAATGAAATTCACGTTAACCTTAGGTTTATTCTTCGCCCTTCAGTTTGTGCGGGCGCAAACATCAGTATCGCCCTCAGCCGCTGCGTCGGCCTCATTTACAGCTACATCGGCGGACGAAAAGGCCGTTATTGAAACCGAAAAACAACGGTTCGCAGCACAGGTAAAAGCTGATTTAGGCGTACTAGACCGTGTGCTTGCGAATGATCTGGTTTACGCTCATTCGAATGGCGGCACCGATACGAAGCAATCCTATCTTCAGTCGATTCGGGATGGGAAAACAAAGTACAGCTCCATCGATATCGAAGAACAGAAAGTACGAATCTACGGCAGTACAGCAGTGATTAATGGACTTTGTTCACTAGTCGCCATCAACAACGGCGAAGCACTAAACAGCCATTTACGCTATCTATCGGTTTATGCTCGTAATGCGGGTCAATGGCAGATGGTGGCCTGGCAGTCGTTGAAGCTGGCCAAATGAAACCGGGATTTTTATGATTTTATTGACTGACTATGATTTCTTTTTTGCTTTCGAAGAAAGCTTAGTTCTAAAAATTATAGTCGGTCAGTAAAATCACAAAAATCCCGCGGGGCCGCCCGTGCGGTCAGACTTTCAAAAACTCCCGCAACTCTGTGGCATCCTGTGGATTCATGCGGCCAGCCAGCACCAACCGCAACTGCCGCCGACGGAGGGCACTGGCGTAACGATCTTTTTCTTCGTCGGTTTCGGGGATAACAGCTGGCACTTCAATGGGTCGTCCACTCTGATCGACAGCCACGAACGTATAGAATGCGCTGTTCGTGCTAACCCGAATACCGGCAGGGATATCTTCAGCCCACACCTCAATAAAGACCTCCATCGACGAACTGAACGCCCGCGTTACCTGCGCTTTCATAGTCACAATATTGCCCAACCGAATCGGTTCGGAAAAGGATACATTATCAACCGATGCCGTGACCACAATCCGGTTAGAATGTTTTTGCGCGGCAATGGCAGCGGCAATATCCATGAAGTGCAGCAGTCGCCCGCCCATCAGATTGTTAAGTGTATTGGTGTCGTTAGGCAATACCATTTCGGTCATAACCGTCATGGATTCGTGGGCGTACTTGGGTTGAGGCATTTGTTGATGATTAATAACCTGTGTCTGGCAAACAACTATGTAGTTGCAAACCAACCACCGAAAACCGACTTGGGCAAGCGAAGTATAAAGAGTTTTGCGACCTGCGATGTAGCTGACTCAACAAAACGTCCGTTTTCGCGAACATAGATAAGTTGAGCCAAAATCTGGAAAGCATCACCGAAAAGTTAGCAGGTCAGTAGAAATTGTCAAATTAATGCTGTTGTCAGATGAACAAAACCAAAAAATGTCTGTTCTGCCAACAGGCAGTACATTACTCCCTTACTCATTAATCACCAATTCATTATGTCAATCCGTCAATACACGTCCGCCGGACGTAGTTGGGGCTTACTTCTCACGTTATTTACAGCTCTAACACTTTCCTTTTCAGCCTGTAAGAAACAGGACGACACCACACCTGCTTTATCAACCATTACAGAGATCATTAATAACGGCAGTAAGTTTACGCTTCTGAAAGCTGCTCTTGTTAAGGCCGGGTTAGATGGAACGTTAAGCCAGGCGGGCACCTATACCGTTTTTGCCCCCACAGACGATGCCTTTAAGCTGTTTGGCTATGGCGATGTGGCGGCTATCAATGCGGCCCCCGTCGATATTCTAAAAGCCGTTTTACAATACCATGTGCTCCCAACTCGTATAGAATCGTCGGCCATCCCCTTGGCTGTCAATACCGCTCAGCAAACATTACTCTCTAACGCTGTGCTGTACACCTCTAAAGTATCATCGAGTACGTCGATCTCGTCTTCATCTACCACATTATCAGTAAATGGCGCCCATATTTTACAGGCCGACGGGCTGGCTAGCAACGGGGTACTTTATGCGATTGATCGGGTTTTGTTACCCCCTCTCTTTGGCAACGTTGCCGCTACGATTCAGAGTATTCCACTCTTGTTGCCTACCGCATCCTTTAAGCTCCTTCAGGCAGCCGTATTGAAAGCCGGAACGCAAACCACAGCCACCTTAACTGCCACGGGTCCAATCACGGTTTTTGCGCCAACAGATGCAGCCTTTAAAGCAATGGGCTATGATTCTGCAACGATTGCGAACGCTCCCGCAGGAGCGCTGGCTAATGTCTTAAGCTATCATGTACTGAACAGCCGTACATACACGCCGTTGATTACCAATGGCTCAAGTTTGACTACCTTACAGGGTGGCACGATCACGGCAGGTATTAGCACCACGGCACTGACTGTAACGGGACGTGGAAACGCCAATACAGCCTCGAATATTACCGGCCCAGATATTACAGCAACCAATGGCGTTGTGCATATCATAGACCGGTTACTAATACCTTAAAAAGATATTTTTCAACCGCAAGGGGCACTAAGGAAACGCAAAGGCCGTAGAGGAAAAAGATTACAATTCCTCTACGACCTTTGCGTTTCCTTAGTGCCCCTTGCGGTAAATTTTAGGAATCAAAAGCAGCTTACATCTGTTCTGTTTATAGATAATTACTCCTGTAAAACTTCGCAATTTGTCAGACCAAAAGCGCGCGATTGTCCGCAAGACTGTCGACCTTTGGGGTCTTGATATGTGACCGTTTCGAATGGCTAAACCACAAAAAAAACTCTTCCTGCTCGATGCGCTGGCTCTGATTTACCGCGCTCATTTTGCATTCAATAAAGCTCCCCGTATTTCATCACGTGGCATTAATACCTCCGCCGTATTCGGCTTCATGAATGCCATGATCGAGGTGTTAACGAAGGAGAAACCCACCCACATCGGCGTCGCGTTCGACTCAGCAAAAAAAACCTTCCGGCACGAGCAGTTTCCGATGTACAAAGCTACCCGGCAATCGCAGCCCGAAGATATTAGTGTAGCCATGCCTTACATCAAACAGATTGTGGAGGCCATGCACATTCCCATTCTGATTCTGGAAGGCTATGAAGCGGATGATATCATTGGTACGATTGCCAAGAAAGCCGCCCTGGCCGACTTTGAGGTGTACATGATGACACCCGATAAAGACTATGGTCAGTTGGTCGAAGAGCATATTCATATTTACAAGCCAGCGTTCATGGGCAAGCCTGCCGAAAAACTGGGGGTTAATGAGGTACTGGACCGCTGGCAGATTGAACGAATCGATCAAGTGACGGATATGCTCGGTCTAATGGGCGATTCGGTCGATAACATTCCGGGGATTCCGGGTATTGGCGAAAAAACGGCTCAGAAACTTATTGCCGATTTCGGTTCGATCGAAAACCTGATTGCCCGCGCCGATGAACTCAAAGGGAAACAAAAAGAAAACGTTATCAATTTCGCACAACAGGGCCTGCTGTCGAAACAACTGGCAACGATTCATTTAGATGTTCCCGTTCCATTCGATGAAGAACACCTTCGCCATACGGAATACGATAAGCCTCGGCTAGCTGCGCTTCTGGATGAACTGGAGTTTCGGCAGATGAAAACCCGCTTGCTGGGTGCTGATTATGACGAGAAACCATTACCGGCGGCTTTTAAAGCACCGGCAGTAGGGCAAATGAATTTGTTCGATTCACCTGGGGGCAATAGTCCTGCGTTCATACCCTTCCCAAATATGGGAGCGGTTAATCCATCAGGGGCGGATGACTTGCCGTTTGATTTTGGGAGTGTACCCTCACCCCCAACGGCGGACCGCCCAAACCAGGAGAGGGGAGTCAAATCGAAGAAAACACCCGTCAATGTACCTGTTGCGTCGGGTACTGCCGAGACGCCGGATCAGGTTACCGAAACGATTACGACTGACGATTCCACGGGTACAGAAGAACCCGCTTATCTGGATGTTTATCCTGATTATGAGATTGATCCAGTACAACCCGAACGGCGGAAAACAATTTTATCGGTTAAGCACGATTATCGGTTAGTCGATACGGCCGAGTTACGCGCTAGTCTGGTACATTATCTGGGTCTTCAGGAAAGTATCTGTTTCGATTCTGAAACCACCGCTGTCGACCCGGTAGAAGCCGATTTGGTTGGTTTGTCGTTCGCATATCGAACAGGTGAAGCGTTTTATGTACCTGTTCCTGCCGACCGTGATGAGGCCCAGTCGATTGTGGACCAGTTTAAGCCCGTTTTTGAGAACGCCACCATTAGCAAGATTGGGCAGAACCTGAAATACGATCTGCTCATGCTGAAAAAGTATGGCGTGGAAGTTCAGGGAAAATTGTTCGACACGATGATCGCCCATTACCTGATTGAGCCAGAAATGCGCCATAACATGGACATGATGGCGATGACCTACCTGAATTACAGCCCCGTTGAAATTGAGTCGCTGATTGGTAAGAAAGGCAAAGGACAGTTGACGATGCGTGATGTGGATATTCAGAAGGTGGTGGACTATGCCGCCGAAGATGCCGACATCACGCTTCAGCTCAAGGATGTTTTCGCGCCCAGACTCGAAAAAGACAGCCTCCACAAACTCTTCGATCAGGTCGAGATGCCGCTCGTGCAGGTACTCACCGACCTGGAGTTAGAAGGTATAACACTGGACACAAATGCGCTGGCCGAACTATCGGCGACGCTGGAAGTCGACATGCGACAAGTGCAGCAGGAAATTTTCGACATTGCGGGTGAGCCATTCAACATCGGTTCGCCAAAGCAGTTGGGCGAAGTTCTGTTCGATAAATTAAAACTCGACAAAAACGCCAAAAAGACCAAGACGGGTCAATACGCCACGGGCGAAGAAATCCTGTCAAAAATGGAAGCCGATCACGAAATTGCCCGAAAAATCCTGGACTATCGGGAGTTAGTAAAACTTAAGAATACGTACGTTGATGTGTTGCCCCAACTAATTAGCAAACGCACCGGGCGAATTCATACCTCATTCAATCAGGCTGTTGCTGCAACAGGCCGCTTGTCGTCAGTCAATCCCAATCTGCAAAATATTCCGATTCGGACCCCACGTGGAAAAGAAATTCGGAAAGCGTTTGTACCTCGTGGGCCGGAGTTCGTGATTATGTCGGCCGATTATTCGCAAATCGAATTGCGAATAATGGCGGCTTTCAGTGGTGATCAGACAATGCTGGAGGCATTCAATAACGGTGTCGATATTCACACACAAACGGCTAGTAAAGTCTTCCACGTCGACCTTGATGAAGTCACGAGCGACATGCGTCGGAAAGCCAAAACCATCAATTTTGGTATTATCTACGGCATTTCGGCCTTCGGACTGAGCCAGCGGTTAAAGATTCCCCGTAAAGAAGCGGCTCAGATCATCGAAGAATATTTTGCCGGTTTTCCAGCGGTGAAAGACTATATTGACCAATGCATCGAAAAAGCACGCGGCTTTGGCTATGCTGAAACCATTCTAGGTCGTCGCCGGTATCTACGCGACATCAATTCGCGGAACCAAACCGACCGGATGTTTGCCGAACGTAACGCCGTGAATGCACCCATTCAGGGTAGTGCCGCCGATATGCTCAAGATTGCCATGATTCAGATTCACGAGTTCATGCAGCAGGAGAATTTGAAGTCAAAAATGATCCTAACTGTACACGATGAATTGGTATTCGACGCCCACCGCGACGAAATTGAGATTCTCCGTGTCCGTGTCGATGAAATCATGCGCAACGCCATCCCGATGGGGGTTAAGATGGAAACTGGCATCGGCACCGGCGAAAACTGGTTACTGGCGCACTGATATGGCAAGAGATATTTTTCATCCCATCGTTCGGGAAGTTCTTCTGAACGACGGTTGGACAATTACACATGATCCATATTTCATTGACGTTATGGATCGTAACTATGAGATTGACTTGGCAGCTGAGCAGCTTGTTGGGGCGCAGAAAGGCTTAGAAAAGATTGCTGTTGAAATAAAGAGTTTCCTATCGCCTTCTTTTACGTATGAATTTCACACTATACTAGGTCAGTACCTCAATTACCACACATTTATGGGTATTCAGGAGCCAGATAGAGTATTATACCTTGCTGTTCCTCGAGGCATATACGATACATTTTTTACTGATGCCGCAACTCAGTTGATATTGACTAAATTTGGTATGAATGTACTTGTGTATGACGTAGAAGCTAAAATTATAGAACAATGGATACGAAAATAACAAAGTATGCAGCTATCCTTACCGAATGGCTTGATGCATTTGTGAATCGTCGAAACACGGGCCAAGAAATCGAGTACGAATTAATTGCCGATGATAAACATCGTCATTATCAGGTGATCAGAACGGGCTGGCGCAAAGATGTTTTTGAATACAACGTCGTTTTCCATTTTCAGATCAAACCGACCGGCAAAGTTTGGTTATTGGTTAATAACACAGATATTTTAGTAACCGACGATCTAATCGAGCGGGGTATTCCGGCCTCAGATATTGTTATCGGTTTTCTACCAGAATTTATGCGAACTCATTCGGGCTTTGCGGTGGCATAGCTACAACAAGTGTAGATCAATCCAAATCCGCCTTACTTTAATTTAAGGCGGATTTTTTATGCCCATTGACCATTTATCCTCACCCCTCACCGACTAATAAATTTGTGAGTGATCAAAAGGGTGAAAAAAGCAATCTTAGCGAATCATCATACACTCCCTATGAAAAAGATACTATTAAACAGGTATATAGGTCTGGCCATCATAGCCATTCTTCTAACGACGGCTTCATCCTTCGCGCAAACGAAAGCCGATAAAATCGACGCGCTTGTTCAGCAATACGTTGATAATCGTCAGTTTAATGGGAGCGTGTTAGTAGCCGAACACGGGCAGGTGATTTTCAAAAAAGGCTACGGGATGGCCAATATGGAATGGAACATTCCGAATGCCCCCGATACCAAATTCAGACTAGGCTCCATTACCAAACAGTTTACGGCCATGCTCATTATGCAGCTGGTTGAAAAAGGAAAGCTTAAACTGGATGGTAAAGTCACCGACTATTTGCCAGATTACCCGAAAGCTTCTGGCGACAAAATCACCGTTCATCACCTGCTCACGCATACATCGGGCATTCCCAATTACACCAATTTCCCGAAGTTTTTTGAAATGGAGAGTCGAGAGCCAGTTACGCCCAACGGATTCATCAAAAAATTCGCGGATATGCCTCTAGATTTCGAGCCGGGTTCCAGGTTCTCATACAGTAACTCAGGTTATTTTCTACTGGGTGTCCTCATCGAAAAAGTCTCTGGAAAATCGTATGCTACCCTTTTGAAAGAGACTATCCTCACCCCTTTGCAACTCAAAGACACAGGCTATGATTTATTTGGCCCGATTATCCCTAAACGAGCAACTGGTTACGAAAAACAGGGCAGTACCTATGTAAATTCGGCTTATCTGGATATGACAATTCCATATGCTGCCGGGTCATTGTACTCAACCGTCGAGGATTTGTACCGCTGGGATCAGGCCTTGTATACGGATAAACTACTGTCGGCCAGTGCGAAAGCAACCATGTTTACGCCTTTTTTAGATGGTTATGCGTATGGATGGGGAGTGAGAAAAACAAAGATTGGCGACCTGAAAGATAGCTTACAGATTATTGAACATACGGGCGGAATCAACGGCTTCAACACGATCATCAGCCGAATTCCCAAAGACAAACAACTGGTAGTCTTGTTGAACAATACGGGTGGGGCACCACTAGGCGCTATCCGCAAAAATATTCTTAATATCCTCTACAATCAACTCATCGAACCACCCAAAAAGCCGATTACAGATTTACTACGGCAGTCGGTTTTATCGGAGCCATTGGCCAAATCGCGGGAGAAATTAACTAGCTGGAAGAATGATAAAGCCTACAATGTCGATGAAGGTGACATCAATAGCCTGGGCTATGAGCTTATGCGGGATGGGAAGTTAACGGAGTCGATCAACGTGTTTACGCTTAACGTCGAATCCTATCCAAAGTCATTTAATGTATATGATAGCCGGGGAGAAGCCTACATGACGGCAGGCAACAAAGCGGCTGCTATTCAGGACTACAAAAAATCGGTAGAGCTTAATCCTCGAAATACCAATGGATTCGACAAACTGAAAGAATTGGGCGAAACTATCGAAGCGCCTAAGGAGATAGCCATTACTGTAGACGCAGCCACGCTGGAATCATACGTTGGCAACTATGAACTTGCCCCTTCGTTTGCGATTGTGATCACACGTGAGGGCGATAAACTCTTTGGTCAGGCCACAGGTCAACCCAAATTCGAGCTTTTTGCCGAATCGAAAACGAAGTTTTACCTGAAAGTGGTTGACGCTCAGATAACGTTCGAGACAAACGACAAAGGAGAAGTTCAGCAGCTGATTCTGCACCAGAATGGACGAGATATGCCAGGCAAACGAGTTCGTTAAGCTGTCGTTTAATTAGTTATCAAGAAGCTATTCATAATTTCGTTTTATGAGTGATTTGTCATTCTGACGACAGGAGGAATGACAAAAACTGTAATTTCTCAACTTTAAGGGAAGCCTCATATCACGACTTTTCAAGAATCGGAACTTGCTATCACCTTAATTGCACCGACTAACTAATAAATTATACCTTTCCCAGACGAGGGAACGATTTTGCACTTTTTTTATTTGCCAGATAAAATAGACTTCATTTCGTGAGGTTTATTGTGAGTTTTCCAAGTTTAGCAAACTCACGCGCTGTCAAAAAATAGAAAGCTGCAAATGAAAAAGGAATTACTGCCTCTTACGATAGGAGGCTTTGGCATTGGCATGACGGAGTTCGTCATGATGGGTATTCTGCCCGATATTGCAACCTCATTACAAATCTCGATTCCACAGGCTGGCCACTTAATTTCGGCCTATGCGCTGGGTGTTGTGCTCGGCGCTCCTCTACTGGTGGGATTTGCCGGAAATTATCCACCTAAGAAAATCCTGTTGGGCCTTATGGCCTTGTTTACCTTTTGTAATGCCCTTTCGTCCTTCGCGCCCAATTATGAACTTATGATGGTAACTCGCCTGTTATCGGGCTTACCACATGGCGCTTTTTTTGGTGTAGGTGCCGTAGTAGCCAGTCGGTTAGCCAATAAGGGAAAAGAAGCACAGGCCATTTCGATGATGTTTGCCGGACTTACCGTAGCCAACATCATTGGTGTACCGCTAGGTACTTACATTGGTCACACCATGAGCTGGCGAATCACGTTTTTGATTATCGCTGCGGTTGGCCTGATCACGTTAATATCTATTCAAAAACTGCTGCCGGTAATGCCTGTAGCGAACCAGACCAATTTGCGTAAAGACCTCAAACTGTTTACGCACGTAGAGCCCTGGATAATTTTAGGCATCACCGCCATTGGTACGGGAGGCCTGTTTGCCTGGTTCAGCTACATTGCTCCCCTATTGACCGAAGTGGCTCACTTTGGTAGCAATCAAATTACCTGGATTCTGGTATTGGCCGGTTTAGGCATGGCGGTTGGTAATCTAATTGCCGGACGCACCGCCGACAGTACTTCCCCAATTAAGGCAACGGCTTTGTTTTTATTATTGATGACCCTTTGCCTGCTGCTGGTGTACTATGTTGCTCCGTTTCAGATACCGCTTCTTGGCATGACATTCCTTACCGGAGCGATTGCCTTCTCGTTAGGGCCGCCAATCCAGATTTTGATGATTCGGGCAGCCAATGGTTCCGAAATGCTGGCATCATCAGTTAGTCAGGCAGGTTTTAATATTGGCAATGCACTGGGTGCTTACCTGGGTGGCTTACCAATTGCTGCTGGTCTGGGCTATTCGTCCCCTCAATTGGTAGGTGCTATGCTGGCATTTACTGGATTTGGTTTAGCCATGATCATGTACTTCCGGCAACGGGAAGAAGAAAACTTCGAATTGTCGCCCGGACACTAAGCAACGACCGATTATACAAATTTCCAGTCAGGCTATCAACGGATTCCGTACCTTAAATGCGGAATCCGTTTTTGTTTTCTAACCTTTACTATATATGAGCTTTCTGGGCATAATTTTCGTATTAGCCATTATTGTCGTCTATCTATCAGTCGTCATTGTGCAACAGGGCACGGTGGCTGTTATCACTGTTTTCGGGAAATATACCCGTGTTATGACACCGGGTCTGAATTTCAAAATCCCGTTTATTGAATTCATTTACCGACGCATTTCGATCCAGAACCGTTCTGCCGAACTGGCATTCCAGGCCATTACTGCCGACCAGGCTAATGTCAACTTCAAGGCCATGCTCGTTTATTCGGTACTGAACCAGAGCGAGGAAGTCATTAAAAACGTGGCCTTTAAGTTCATTGATGAGGCTTCGTTTATGCAAGCACTGATTCGGACAATCGAAGGCTCTATTCGTAGCTTTGTGGCTACAAAACGCCAGTCTGAAATTCTGGCCCTCCGCTCCGAAATCATTGAACACGTTAAATCGCAACTCGACGTTTTGCTTGAAAGCTGGGGATATCACTTAACCGATCTGCAATTGAACGACATTGCGTTCGACGAGGTCATCATGCGGTCGATGGCGCAGGTAGTGGCCTCTTCCAACCTGAAAGCAGCTGCCGAAAATGAAGGACAGGCGTTACTGATTACCAAGACAAAAGCCGCGCAGGCTGAAGGGAATGCCATTCAGATCTCAGCCGAAGCCGAGAAAACCGCGTCTCAACTACGTGGTCAGGGTGTGGCTTTATTCCGGGAAGAGGTGGCCAAAGGTATGGCGGAGTCGGCTAAAGTGATGAGTGAAGCCAATCTGGATGCATCGCTGATTTTATTCTCGATCTGGACGGAAGCCATCAAGCATTTTGCCGAGAACGGAAAGGGCAATGTTATTTTCCTTGATGGCTCAACCGAGGGTATGGAGAAAACCATGAAGCAGTTGCTCGCCGTTGAAAAAATGAATCGGGGTGGCGATTCGGGTGGTATCATTACCCCACCGCCAGCAACGGGCAGACGTTAAACATAGTTGGAGGTTTACGGTTTTTGGTATATAGTTTTGGGTGATGCGTCGACCACCGAAAACTATATACCAAAAACCGTAAACAGTTTATGACCAACTTACTATTCCCTACCGATTTTTCGGCTAACACAACAGCCGCTCAAGACTGGGTTCGCCTTTTTGCCAGGAAAACGGGCGCCACCATCACACTATTACACGTTTTTCAACCTATGGTTCCCGATTCCACCTTACCGACTATGGGCGATCCGGGATTAGGACTTATAGCCTCTCAGGAAATTGAAGATATCAGCCGCGAACGGCTTGGTAAATTAGCCGATCAACTCCGTGCCGAAGGGCTATCAGTTGAGGTAGAATGGCGCATTGGGTTTGTGGATGATGGTATTCTGGATGCCGCCAGGGAACGCTCAGCCGATTTGATTGTGATGGGCCGAAGTGACTTGAGCACGTTCTTCGACCGATTAGCGGGTAGCGCTGTTACGGATGTAGCCGATGATGCCCAGTGCCCCGTGCTGATTGTTCCCACTACCCCCGATGGCCATGCCGTTCGTCCAGCACAGGTGCACACCATTGCCTACGCCATGCAGCCCGAAACGACGCAAGCCAAGGTAACTTTTCAAACAGAATCGCTCGTTGAAGCATTTGATGCCCAACTCCTTATTCTGACTGAAGATAAGCTCGAAACCGCTCATGCCGACCTGATTGTCATGGAACTACAGCCCGCATCAGGTTTTCTGGATAGTTTATTTCACCCCAATCATCTGGCGAAACTGATTGAAAAATCAGAAGTACCCGTGTTGGTTTACCACGAACAGAAATAATTCTTCTTCGTGAAGGCAGATTCTTTACAGTGGTGTCGGGTACTAATACCCGACACTAGAGGTTTCTCAAAACCTACTCGTAGCACCAATAGGTTTTGAGAAACCTTACAAGGCAGATTTAAGAATCTGACTTCACGGCAAACTATCCTTCATTAATAACCCGACAAGTCGGTTGGTGATGCACTGGGAAATTGCAGGATTTGGCAATGAAACACAGTTTGTTAGCCTGATGATGCAATTCGTTGGCTTTAGCGATCATCGATTCCTCGGCCACAACCACAAGTGGATACAGCGTAACTTCAGTAAAGTGGCCTCCCCCATCCGACGTTTCGACCATAGTACCAGCCGCTTTGTCGGTATATTCCACGACAACGATACCCGCTTCGGCACATAGGTGCAGGTACCAAAGCATATGGCAGCTGGATAATGACGCGACTAATAATTCCTCAGGGTTATACCGTGTCTTATCACCCCGAAAGGCAGGGTCCGAAGATGCCAGAATATCGGATTTATTTTCGGCGGAAATTGTATGACTCCGATCATAGCCCCGGTATGTACTAGTTCCTTCTCCTTTATTACCAGTCCAGGTTATTGTCAGGTTGTATTGGTGTTGTTTTGCCATAAAATCAATATTGCTTATTGGGTTCCTGAGCAACCGCTGGTCGGCGAGCGGCCATTTCATCGGCGACCTCGCCCGCGCCGGGATGGCCCGTTTGTCGCAGTTCGGAGATGATGTTTTGGTAGTTTTTATCATCCCGATTCTGGCTCAGTTTAGCTGCTCCCTGAATGGTATCGATCGTCATTGTAAACGCTACGATTCCGCGCATTTCTTTTCGTACGTAGCTCTCCGTCATGCTTTCGACCGAAACTGGGCATTTTGAGTGAACTTCGTATTTATCAACCTGTTGCCGCAGAACCTCCAGTGCTTCGTCGTCCGATAAAACGCTTGTTCGACCCGTAACCTGTACGGCCAGATAGTTCCAGGTGGGCACGTTGACATGGTCGTACCAGGAAGAGGAAATGTAACTGTGCGCCCCCGAAAATACAGCCAGTGCAGGGATTTCGCTACCCAGCAATTTCCATTGTGGATTCGCCTTCGCCAGATGACCCACTAACCGAAACTGGCCCTCTGTATCCAACTGGAGTTCCATGGGTACGTGTGTAGCAACAGGAACTCCATCCGAGCCAGTTGTGATCAGTAGCCCAAATGAATTATCCCGAATAAACTGATACAAGGTGTCGCGATCCGTTTCCTGAAACGCTTTGGAGATATACATAAGCCGTAAGTTATTGATTCTTTAGATACATTCAGATACGATTACTTTCCTTTGTCGATGGCCATACGCACAGCTAAACCGGTCAGAATACTCGCCATAAGCCATTTTTGCGCGCGTATGTAAGCCGGCCGCATCTGGAACCAACGCGCCATACGTGCCGCCGATAAGACAATCAAAAAATTGATGGTAGCACTTACCAACAATTGCGTAAGGCCTAATTCAACATTCTGAGTCAGTAGCGAGCCATATTCTGGTCGCGTAAACTGTGGAAAGAAAGACAGATAAAAAACAGCCACTTTGGGATTTAACGCATTGGTCAGGAAGCCCATCTGAAAGAGTTTCCAATCCGAATCATGGGGCAGATTACGCGTCTCAAAAGGCGACGTTCCACCCGGCTTAACGGCTTCCCAGGCCAGATAAAGCAAATACCCAATACCGAGCCAGCGCAGCAGTTCGTAAGCCATCGGAATAGCCATAAATACGGCCGTCAGGCCGACCGATACCAGAAAGATATGCACTAAAAAGCCGGTCAATACACCCGCCAGCGAAAGCAATCCAGCGCGTCGTCCCTGCGTAATGGAGCGGGAAATAATGTAGATCATGTTCGGACCGGGGCTGAGCACTAAACCCAGAGCAGCCAGCGCAAACAGGACTAACTCGTTGAAAGGTATCATGGCAAATCAACTTGGTTGCAAATAATCGGGTAAGGAAATTTCTACGCTGATCTCCGCCGGAACGGGCGTTTGGCGTACCGTTTTCAATGGAATCACCCCCGACCAGGTAGGGAGATGTTCATCTTCTGGATCGTCATTTGGGCCACCCGTACGCACCTTGGCAGACGCTTCGGCCAGCGAGAATGCTAACACCGTTGTCTTCCTCATCTCACTGTCGGTTGTTGGGCGCAGATCATCCCAGCGATTGGGTATAAGGTGATCCGTGATCAAGGCCAGTGCATTCATTCGCTCGGTTTCGTCGGTCACTTTTTCGGCATTGGCAAAAATCACTACCGACCGATAGTTAACCGAGTGATGAAAGGCCGATTTAGCCAGCACCAGTCCATCGGCCAGCATCACCGTAATGCAAACCGGTGCTCCATGTTCAATGGCACGGATAAAATGACTACCCACCGAGCCATGGATATACAGTTTATCGCCTTGTCGGGCAAAGGCCGTAGGAATAGCCATCGGCTGCCCATCGACGGCAAAACTGACGGTACAGAATAGGGCTTCATCCAGAATAGGGTGAATCGTGGCCTCATCATAATGAGCGCGTTTGGCCAGTCGGCTGGGCGTTGTGCGAGCGGTTTGCATATCGTAGAGACGCCACCCTTGGCGTCTATTTACGTGTTCTAGTAATTTCTAAAACAAATGTCGTTCTTTGCCGGACTAGCAAAATCGTCCAATTTAAAGAAAACAGCTAGTCCGGTTATGCTACCCTTCAAATCGCTAATCCAGATCGATAAATCGTTGGCCACTCCCGTTTTTCTGCAACTGAGCGATCAGCTAAGTCAACTTATTCGCAAAGGTACGCTAGCACCAGGTTATCGTTTGCCGGGTTCCCGGCAACTGGCCGAGTTACTTTCATTGAATCGCCAAACGATCGTGGCTGCCTACGATGAAGGCTTGGCGCAGGGATGGCTCGAAAGCCGATCAGGTAGTGGTACGTATGTAGCAGCGCATGTTCCGGAGGTGAAACCACAAGCGTTGACGATGGATAATAGTTACGCCATAGCTTCGAGATACGGTGTAACTGAAGATCAGAATAAGCAACCAGGCTATTCCTTTGAGTCAATCAATTTTCTACTTCGGCCCGTATTAACCAATCAGTCGGGGTTACGCCTGGATGACGGTTTCCCGGATATTCGATTAGCGCCTATGGACGAGTTGAGCCGGGCGTATCGATCCTATTTCCGGTGGGGCGATCCGCAGAAACACTTCGGCTACGGGGATACGAAGGGGAATTTATTGCTTCGGGAGCAACTCTCCATTCATTTAAATGAAACCCGTGGTCTACGCACCACACCTGATAACCTGCTCATTACCCGAGGCAGCATCATGGGGCTGCACCTGACCTGCCAGGTATTATTACGCCCCGGCGATGTGGTAGTCACCGGCGAAACGACCTGGGCTGGTGCTACGATGAACATCCTCAAAACGGGTGCATCGGTAGTAACGGTGCCCGTCGATCAACATGGAATGGATATCGATGCGTTGGAAATTCTTTGCCAAAATCAACGAAGCGTCGCCCAACCCATTCGAATGGTTTTCGTGACACCCCATCATCACTATCCAACAACAGTAACCCTACGCGCTGATCGTCGAGTTCGTCTATTGCAACTCGCTGAACAGTACGGGTTTGCCATTCTGGAAGATGACTACGATTATGACTTTCATTACCTCAGTCGCCCGATTTTACCCCTGGCAAGCGCCGATCAGCAGGGCATGGTTGTGTATGTTGGTTCCCTGACAAAATCGGTAGCCCCGGCTTTTCGGATTGGGTATGTCGTGGCCCCAACAGCCGTGATTGACGAACTAGCCCGACTCCGACGCATCATTGATCGGCAAGGTGACCCCATGCTTGAATTTGCCATTGGTCAACTCCTGAAAACAGGCGATTTAAAACGTCATTTCCGCAAAGCGCTACGCACCTATCATGCCCGGCGTGACCACTTCTGTGAGCTATTAACCACGGAGCTAGCAGATCGTATTCAGTTTACAAGGCCCGACGGAGGTATGGCCGTCTGGTCAACGTTCGACCCAGCCATTGACATGGAATTAATGGCCCAACAAGCTGGTCGTGAGGGTTTATCATTATCGAATGGTGTAGCCCATAACCCGCCCGGCCAGCGACTCAACGGAACGCGACTAGGCTTTGCCTCAAGTACAGAAGACGAGTTGACGCAGAGTGTAGGCGTCCTGAAGAAGATCCTACACCGCCTTACTTAAGGCCCATACAGCCGGGTTGACCGAAAAGTAGAGTCGGCTTTCAAGGTCAGGTAAACTTCGGAACTAATCGCTATGAAACGGGTTTATGTCCATGAAACAAGTTCAACATAACAAACTCATTTCAATCATGGCAGCAGGATCAAATGCCGTAGAAGCAACCGACGCTAACTTCAGCGAACTTATAAATTCAGATAAACCCGTTTTAGTAGACTTCTGGGCCGAATGGTGTGGCCCTTGTCGGATGGTAGGTCCAATCGTTGAGCAGCTTGCTGGCGAATACGAAGGGAAAGCTATCGTTGCTAAAATGGATGTTGACCAGAACTCAGCAACACCTGCCAAATTTGGTATCCGCAGCATTCCTACGCTGATGGTTTTCAAAAATGGTCAGTTAGTCGATAAAGTAATTGGCGCTACGTCGAAAGGCGTATTAGAGCAAAAGCTGGTAGCCGCTATGGAACCCGCTACGATCTAATTTTTAGAGGGAGAAAAGGGAAGAGGGGGAAGAAAGGGAGAATGGATAAAACCACTTACTCCCTTTCTTCCCCCTCTTCCCTTTTCTCCTTTTTTATACCAGCATCCGCATTGGATCTTCGAGCAACTGCTTAACAGTCTGCAGGAAGGCCGAACCCGTAGCTCCATCAACCACACGGTGGTCGCAAGAGAGCGTTACTTTCATAACGTTCGTTGGTTTTGCAACATCGCCTTCAAACTTAACTGTCTGCTTGATAGCACCAACAGCCAGAATACAAGAATCAGGCGGGTTGATGATTGCGGTAAATTCTTCGATACCAAACATACCCAGGTTCGAAATTGAGAAGGTGCTTCCCTCCCAGTCTTTCGGCTGGAGTTTTTTGTCTTTGGCTTTACCGGCCAGATCTTTCACTTCGCCCGAAATGGTCGACAATGTTTTCTGATCAGCGTTCCGAACAACGGGTACCAGCAAGCCTTCATCAACAGCAACAGCTACGCCGATATTCACATATTTGTACTTCCGGATTTTATCGCCAAGCCACGATGAGTTCACATTCGGATGTTGTTTCAGCGCCAAAGCAGCAGCCTTGATCACGAAATCGTTGAACGAAACTTTCACCGGACTAATACCGTTGACGGTGCCACGCAGTTCCATCGCCTTGTCCATGTTGATTTCCATGGTCAGGTAGAAGTGCGGAGCCGTGAACAGACTCTCACTCAACCGACGGGCAATCGTTTTGCGCATCTGGCTAACTGGAATATCTTCGTAATCACCGGCTGGCGTTGGTACAGGTGCCGGAGCCGATGGCTGAGCAGCCGGTGCTGGCGTAGCGGTTGGCTGAGCGACCGGAGCCGCCGGTTGGGCCGCTGGGGCTGCTTTACCCGGTACGAACGACTCAACATCGCTTTTCACGATACGACCTTCTGGGCCGGTACCATGAACCTGAGACAGATTAATGCCTTTATCTTCGGCAATCCGCTTCGCTAACGGCGAGGCTTTCACCCGGCCATTCGATTCTGAAACATCACCAGCACCACCTGCCTGCGACAGATCGGTATCGGCATTAGCAGGCACACTAGCCTGTGGATTTTGTTGAGCAGTGGCGCTTCCGCCTTCACCAGTAGCAGCCTGTTGGCCAGCACCGCCATCCAGCAGAACTTTGAAGTTGGCACCTTTCTCACCAACAACAGCAATAATGTCGTCAACAGCTACCGACGAACCTTCTTTTACACCAATATAAAGTAACGTACCTTCTTCGTAGGCTTCTAGGTCCATCGTGGCTTTGTCGGTCTCAACTTCGGCCAGAACATCACCCGATTTCACGGTATCACCTTCTTTTTTATGCCAGGCCACAATAGTGCCTTCGGTCATGGTGTCGCTCATTTTTGGCATCCGAATAACCGACGCGTTGACTTTCTCGGCCGGAGCCGCCGAAACCGCTTTGGGTTCGGGCAACTTCGTAGCGACCGCACTGCTTTCACTCGCTGCGGGTGCAGGAGCAGGCTCTGGCTTTGGGGCAGGGGCTTCCTGGCTACCGCCACTTGAGCCATTCAACAACGCTTTGTAATCTTCACCATCGGCACCAATGATAGCCAGAACGCCATCTACCGGAACTGAAGCACCTTTTTCAACACCGATATAAAGTAGTGTACCTTCTTCGTAGGACTCCAGGTCCATCGTAGCTTTATCGGTTTCAACTTCGGCCAGTACGTCGCCGGATTTTACTTTATCGCCCACCTTTTTATGCCACTCTGCAATGACGCCTTCGGTCATTGTGTCGCTCATCTTGGGCATTCGGATTAATTCAGCCATAATTAGCTATGTATGTAATCGGGTTATACGAAAGGACTGACCGGGTCACCAAAGTATCAGACCGTCGAGGTGCCAGACCGGTTGAGACCCAAAATTAGCGGAAAGCAATTAATGTTAATCTATCAGACCAATAAAGGTTGCACTTTAATTGCTTCTACAGATTAACAGCAAACCTATCTATTTCGTTAAGCTACCACCAACAAACCTAAAAATTACTCTACCCAAAGTACTAGCCCTTTCAGGTAGCCACCTTCTGGATGGAATAAACTAACAGGGTGGTCGGCAGGTTGACTTAAATGATGTAGCACACGAACCTGGCGTCCGGCCTCAATCGCTGCGGCTACAATTGTATTATAAAACAACTCCCGGTCTACCACCTGCGAGCACGAAAAGGTAAATAAAATTCCCCCCTTCGCTACCCGGCGAAACCCTTCGGCATTCAATCGTTTGTATCCTTGCACAGCCCGGTGCCGCGCCGAAAGGCTTTTGGCAAAAGCAGGTGGATCTAGCACAACCACATCATAGTTATGATCGTGGGCTTTAAGGTAATGCATCACATCTTCTGCATAAGCCTCATGGCGCGTGTCCTCCTCCCCAAAGTTAGCTTCGATATTCTGATTCGTCAGGCCAATTGCCTTCTGAGAAACATCGACCGAATGAACCAGATTTGCGCCCGCTTTGAGGGCATACACCGAAAACCCACCCGAATAACAGAACGCATTCAGGACATCCTTGCCCTGAGCGTACTGAGCCAAGAGTGCCCGATTATCGCGTTGATCGAGAAAAAATCCGGTTTTCTGTCCCGTAATCCAGTCAACCAGAAACGTATTGCCATTTTCCTGGACTGGATGTGGCACGGGTGTACGGCCAAACAGGTAGCCATTGGTAACAGTCGCTCCGTATTCGTCGGGCAATGTATCGGCACTTTTGTCGTAAACGGCAATCAGTTCATTCCCGAAAACGGCTTTGAGGGCATCGGCAATAATGTCTCGTTCGCGGTGCATCCCTATGGAGTGCGCCTGCACAACCGCCACCCCATTATACATGTCTATAATAAGGCCTGTGCAGCCGTCGCCCTCACCGTGCACGAGTCGGTAACAGTTTGTTTCACCGGTAACGATCACTTGCCGAATGCTGCGAATATGGGCTAGTTTCTTCGTCCAATAGGCTAAATCGGGAATAACAGGCCCGCCTGCCGTTGCTCCGAACGAGAAAATACGCACGGCAATACTCCCGTCGTGATAGTGCCCAGTAGCGAGATATCGGTTTTTATTGTCAAAGACCTCTACTACATCACCATCGCTCAGGTTACCCTCGTAGCGGCTGATGGCTCTGGAAAACACCCAGGGATGGAAACGCCGAACAGCTTCGTCGCGTCCTGCCTGCAGATATAATTTGGAAAATGTCATTCGTATTCAATAAAGCGTACAAAAGTAGTGAAGAGTGTAGAATGAAAAATGAAGAATACGCTAGAGAAAATATTCTTCACTCTTCATTCTGCACTCTTCACTACTTTTACACAAACTTTTTTCTACATATGCAACGACGTAGTTTTCTTAAACAATCCGGTCTGCTCACAGCCGGAGCCTTTGCCCTGAGTCAGTCGGATTTATTAGCGAATGCTTTTGCGAAGCCTATCAATCCATTTGGCGCTCAGTTGTACAGTGTTCGGGATGTGATTCCCAAAGATCCTAAGGGTGTTATGACCCAATTGGCCCAGATGGGGTATAAGCAATTTGAGAGTTACGGTGGTCCACAAGGTTTTTTGTGGGGTATGGAACCAAAGGAAATCAAATCATTCCTCGATGGCCTGGGCGTGAAGATGGTTAGTACGCACTTCAATTATCGGGGTGAAGTCGATAAGCCGGATCAACTCAAGAAAAGTATCGAAATGGCGCATGATGCGGGTTTAACTTACCTACTCTGCCCTTACTACGGTGCACAAAAAACGTTAGATGATTGGAAGAAAGTGGCCGATCAATTCAACAAAGTTGGTGAAGAGGTTAAGAAGGCCGGGCTGAAGTTTGGTTATCACAACCACGACTATTCGTTCCGTCTCCTCGATGGCAAGCTGCCTCAGGAAGTCCTGCTAGAGAACACGGATCCTAAGTATGTCATGTTTGAGCTAGATCTATGCTGGATTGATGTGGCGGGTGTAAACACCGAAGAACACCTCAAAAAATACGGCAAACGCTACGAGCTTTGCCACGTAAAAGACTATACCGTGAAAGATGGCAAACCCGTTCAGAACGACCTTGGTAAAGGTAACGTGGACTTCAAAAAGACGTTACGCATAGCTAAGGACAGCGGTATCAAGTATTTTCTGGTAGAGCAGGAACAATATCCTGAGTCATCACTGATCAGCATGAAAAACGATGCTGAGTACATGAAGGTATTGTCGGTATAATTCAGAACCGGGATTTTTATGATTTGATTGACCGACTATGATTGTACTTCCAGGGGAAGTGAAAAAAGAAAATCATAGTCGGTCAATCAAATCATAAAAATCCCGGTTACTCTTCCCGCGCCGAAAACAATCGCTTCAACCAACTCTTCTTTTCTTCGGCTTCTTCTTTTTGCTCTTCTTCCGTAAGCTGATATTTCGCCAAGGCCCGCAAATCGGGTTGACCGGCATCTACCCAACAGGTATACCAAAAATCACCGACCATTTTTACTGAAGCCCGCATCTGGCGCTCGACTTGCCCTTTCAATTGATCGTGATAGCGTTGTGAGAAATCGGCCGAATAAACTTTGGTTGTAATCCCATTACGCTCCTCAAAGCCGAACTTCCGCGTCTCTCCCACCTCTTCTGTCAGTTTCTGTTCAAAACGCAAGACCGAGTCAAGTGCTGCATTTGCCTTAAATACTGCTTGCCAGGCTACTTTCTGGGGCGAATAAATATATTCGGCCTGCCCGGTCAGAAAATCATAGTCTGTACTGAATAACTCCGGCAACCTCGACTCCCAAAAACCGTGAATTCCCTGTTGGCCGGTCAACTGACCATTGTAATTGCGTGTTGTGTGTAGTGGTACGTTGGCATCAGCAATATAATGGCCTAAATCAGCAGCCACACGCAGGATACGCCGGACGTTTCGCTGCTTAAACGCTTCGGTCAATTGATACTTTGTCAGCTGAATTTGCCAGGGAACCAGCCCATGCAAGGCTAATGTATCGGCCCCATACCGGTCGGTGGCCTCTTTATAGTAACGAGGTAGCGTAGTTGTCAGGGTATCCGGATAGGCATCAAGGTCAATGAAATGCCGTGGTGCCTCGCCCACAACAGCATACCGCCGTTTGTCGGGATTAACAGCATTATCGGCTAAAAAACCAATGTGCTTTTTGAAAAAAGGCATCATCTCCACGGGTAATGTAAAGACGGCTAACCGATTAATTTGCTGGTGTGCATAAAACCCCCAGACAGGGCGCCCACACTTCGCTAAAAAGCGCCAATGTTGAGGTTTTTCTAATCGATTTTCAGCTATAGAAGAGGTGCCGCTCGCTAAACTTCCGAAAAAAATAGCAGTCGAAACGATCAACCAAATAAAACAATTGTACATTTAACAAAACATGGTACTTTAAGCGGAAAATAATTAACTATTCAATTAAACAACCATGTTATTCAGAATAATATTTCGATAAACGATTCAAACTCAAATAATCATGAATGCCAAGTCAAAAGGATATACCCTTGTTATTGTGTTAATGTGCTCTTTTGCTTTAACAATCTACGGCGCCTACTCACCCGCTAGAAAAGCTCAGAAACAGCAAGTTGTGTGTATTAAATTCAAAAAAGGGGTCGAAAGTGCAGCAGTTGAGCAGCATATGAACGGTTTTGCGTCACTAAAGCACGAAATTCCACAGGTCGTCAATTACACCTCTGGCAAGACAATTTTGCCAAATCAGGCTGTTGCTGACTATGACGTAGTACATTACCTGACGTTTCAGAGTGAAGCCGATATAAAAACTTTTGAGAACAGTGCAGCTTACAAGCAATTCGTTGCACAGAACAAAGGAATCTGGGAAAAAACTCTGATTGTCAACGCTGATATCCGTCCTTAAGATGGGCTAGCAGAAAGAATTTCGGTTGGAACTATTTGTTATTCCAACCGAAATTCGTATTTTTGCGCCCTCATATCGCGACAACGATCTCATTTATATACCAATGGCAAATCATAAGTCATCAAAAAAAGCAATTCGGTCGAGTGCCAAAAAGCGTCTGTTGAACCGTTACCAGCATGTTACAACTCGGAACATGGTGAAAAAACTTCGTACCACTACCGATCACGCAATGGCAGTTGAACTGTTCAAGACTGTTTCGTCGGCATTGGACAAACTTGCTAAACGCAACATTATTCACAAGAACAAAGCATCGAATAACAAATCGAAACTGGCTCGTTTGGTGAATAGCCTTAAAGTTGCTACTGCTTAAGCAGTTAGTCATTTGTTATTGGTTTATAAGTTATTGATGGTCATGCCGCGAATAGTAACTTGCTAATCAATAACTGATTTTCACTGACAATACATATAGAACCTTACCTGTTTGCGGGTAAGGTTTTTTTGTGCATTTTGTCAACGAAAATTACGCCGTAACTTACTTAAGCAAATGTCTTATCAGAACTCAGGCACGATTCAGAGTTGGGCCGAAGAAGATCGCCCACGCGAAAAACTTATACTTAAGGGGAAAGCCGCCCTATCTGAAGCTGAGCTAATTGCGATCTTGATTAACTCGGGCACTGTCGACCTGACAGCTGTTGATGTGGCCAAAATTATTCTTAAAAGCGTCAATAATAACCTCAACGACCTGGCCAAACTGAGCATAAAAGACCTTTCAAAATTTCGAGGTATTGGCGAGGCAAAGGCGATAAGTGTCATAGCGGCTCTGGAGTTAGGTCGAAGACGGAAAGAGCAGGATCGACCGCAACGCGCTAAAGTAACCTGCTCGCGCGATGCTTATAACGAAATGATTCCGCATCTGATCGACAAGCCACACGAAGAGTTCTGGATTTTATTGATGAACCGAGCCAACGAAATTTTACGGCCGGTTCAAATCAGTACGGGTGGCGTTTCGGGAACCGTAGCCGACCCTAAGCTTATCTTCAAGCAGGCTATTGAGCATTTGGCCTCGTCGATGATCTTATTCCATAATCATCCGTCGGGTAATCTCCTGCCATCACAAGCGGATAAAGATTTGACAAAGAAGCTCAAAGATGCCGGACGACTTCTCGATATTCCGGTACTTGATCACCTGATTTTTACGGATAAAGCCTATTACAGCTTTGCTGATGAGGGGATTTTGTAAGAAGTCAGATAATTTTTTTCGACAGGATTTATCGAAAATTTAAAATCCTGTCTAATCCTGTAATCCTGTCGAAAAAAATTATCGGTGACATAGCCTAACTCAAAGTCTTAACCCTCGCACCACCTCTGCCCTACTCAACTCACGAACCTGCCCCGGAACCATGCCTTCCGCAGTGAGGCTTTCAATGGCCCAGCGTACCAATCGGAGAGTTGGGAAACCGACAGCGGCAGTCATTTTACGCACCTGGCGATTTTTACCTTCGTGCAGTGAAATGGACAGCCAGGACGTTGGAATGGTAGCCCGGTATCGAATCGGCGGATTCCGTTCGGGCAAACCCGGTTCGGCTATAATTCGGGCATCGGCGGGTAATGTCCGATAGGCTTTACCATCTACTGAAATAGTAACCCCTTGCCTTAGTTGTTGGCAGGCCACTTCCGTCAATGCGCCATCCACCTGAACATAATACGTGCGATTATGCCGAAACTTCGGGTTGAGCAGGCGATGATTTAATTGCTTATCGTTCGTTAGTAGTAATAACCCCTCGCTATCGGCATCAAGCCGCCCGACTGGGTACACATCCGTCGGAAAGTCAAAATCCAGATCAGCCAATGTCTGTTTGTCTCCTTCCCGCGAAAACTGCGAGAGCATGAGGTAGGGTTTGTAGATGAGGAAATACATAATGAAAGAGCGAATGAGTGAAAGAGCGGAGAACGGTTATGCGCTCTTTCACTCATTCGCTCCGTTCCGGCGCTCCGGTTCACTCATTGATAACCACACCGGGCAATGATCGGCATGCACGGCATCGGGTAGCATCTGGCAATCAATGATTTGGTCGCGAAGATTATCGGTGACCGAAGCATAATCGATACGCCAGCCTTTGTTATTACCACGTGCGCCAGCCCGGTAACTCCACCAGCTATAAGCAACTTCATCGGGATGTTTGTAGCGAAACGAATCGGTAATGCCCGAGTCGAACCATTGATCCATCCACGCTCGCTCTTCGGGTAAGAAACCGGTTGAGTTTTTGTTTCGTATGGGGTCGTGAATATCGATGGCATTGTGAGCAATGTTATAATCGCCCACAACGATCAACTTAGGACGGGTCTTTTTCAGATTTTCGATATAGTCGTAAAAATCACGCAGAAACTCCATTTTTACACCTTGCCGTAATTCGCCCGATGTTCCAGAAGGGAAATAGCAATTCAACAGGGTCAGGTCGCCGAAATCAGTGCGTAGGATGCGTCCTTCACAATCATAAACAGGCAAACCACAACCCAGAACTACATTGGTGGGTGCGATTTTAGAAAACGTCGCTACCCCAGAGTAGCCTTTCTTTTCAGCAGCATGCCAATGGTATTGGTAACCAAGTTGCTCCAACAAAGTCAGATCCACCACATCGGCAGTAGCTTTGACCTCCTGAAAGCAAATAATATCGAAGTTCTTGTCGGATAGCCAGTCGATCAGCCCATTTCGAATAGCTGCCCGAATGCCATTAATGTTGTAGGAAATGAGTTGCACTTAGGAATTATTTATATCTGAATCACTATTTTTCTTGACCTCATCAATAATTTCATCAATCATCACGATGTCGTTTAAGTCTTTCGTACGGCGAGCCAATACTTTGGTTTCACGTAGATCATTAATGTGTAGAAAATAGATGACTTGGCCTTCTTTGGCAGTAAATGCTCTAGCTCGTTTACGACAAGCAAAATAATCCAAACGATGATGAACACTTGTCAGAACATCCATCGGAATGTCGTGAATACGAATCATTTGCGGTCGAGTAAAGTCCGTTTCTCGCATACGTTGGACTTGATCTTCCTCATAACCAAATGCTAAAAGTGATTTAATGAAACGATCCCTATTTTCGTTAGTCGGTTCAAGCCAAAGATCAGCGTCCTGCGTAAAGCGTACTGCGCCATTGAGGATCATCGCTAAACCACCAATAAGAATGTATTCTAACTGATTCGCATCAGCAGCCGCTACGAACTCTAGAAATTCCGAATTTTCTACATCCATGGCGGCCGCGTGATTGTAATATCTTTGGACAGTTTCGGAGGATCACCTACTAAGCCATAGTACATTCGACGCAATTTGATAAATACCTGCCATCTCTCCTCTGGAGTCATTGTAATTTGCTCCCTTACCTGATCAGCATGGGGGCCATTCAGATCATCATAGAAAGTAATTTGCCGTTTCCTTCTCATAACTATGTATAGTTAATGGGCAATGCGCTATAAATTCCTATGCATTGCCCATTATACCGCTCATTATAACTGTCCCGAAACTAACTCCTCTTTCGCGGCCGATTTCCGTGTATTATCCGTAAACAATAGAACGAATACAATCAATACCGCAGCGGCAATACCCGCTGGAACAAGCCAAACGGCCAGCCAATCTTTAGTGCCATCAGAACGGGTGTACATATCCAGCACCATACCCGACAACTTAGAGCCGATACCCATTCCAATACCATAGGTAGCCAGCGAAATCAGCCCCTGCGCCGACGATTTGATTTTCTCGCCCGCTTTATTGTCAGTATAGATCTGGCCTGTTACGAAGAAGAAATCGTAACATACACCGTGCAAAACAATAGCCAGATAAAGCATCCATTCGCCCGATCCACCGTCACCGTAGCCGAAGCATATAAAGCGTACAATCCAGGCTACCAGACCAACGATCAGCATTTTCTTTACGCCAAGCCGTGTGTAGGCTAATGGAATCAATAGCATGAAAATTACTTCTGACGCTTGTCCCAGCGACATTTTGTTCTCCACATTAAGCATACCGCCATCCGTCAGTGATGGATTAGCCATCGCGTAATAGAATGACAGGGGAATACAGATTAGTACAGACGATAAGAAGAAAATAGCAAACGAACGATCTTTGAATAATTTGAAAGCATCAAGCCCCAGAATCTGCGAGAACGAAGTCGATGTGGTGGCTTTAGGAGGTGTATTGGGTAAGAAAAACGAAAATACACCCAGCGTAGCGGCTGCGTACATCGACAATTGGAAGATGGTCACCTTATCGCCAAAACCATAGAAACCAACAATATTCGTTACGATAATCCAGGAAACGGTACCCAGCACACGAATACCCGGAAACTCTTTTTCAGGACTTGTCATCTGCTGCATGGCAATAGATGACGTCAGGGCCAGGGTTGGCGCAAACGTGATGCAATAAGCCAGAATCAGATAAAAAAAGTTATCAGCATCTGTATTTTGGGTAATAAAGTACAAAACAACGGCTCCCAACAGGTTCAGAACACCCAGCACTTTTTGAGCGGCAAAGTAACGGTCGGCAATCATTCCGACGAAAAATGGAGCAATGATCATAGCCAGTGAGAAAGCAGCATAAGCATTACCAACCTGATCACCAGTTGAATGAAGTTGCGTTAAGAGGTATTTACTCATCTGGCCATACCAGGCTCCCCACACAAAAAACTGGAGAAACATCATGGCAGAAAGTTTAACGCGGGTTGTTGATAGCATCGTAGGTTTGCGATTTAAAGTTTAAGCCGATGAAGGTAGAAAACACTCGTCAGGCTTGCAAGCCGACTAGCCCCGAAAGTTGCCGATGGTGCAGGAATAAGCATAAAATCCGTACACTTATTCGGATTATTGCCTCGCTGATCAGACGGTAGCCTGGTGTAGTAAACACCTGCTCAATTTCTTATCTTTGACACAGTTTCTTACTAAACTAATTCATGAAAAAACAACTGATTGCACTTGTTGCCCTGGTGGCAATTCCGGCTATCTCCTTTGCCCAAACAGCCGACGAAATCATCAATAAGAATATTACAGCTCTGGGTGGTGCCGATAAAATAGCTGCCGTCAAAACGGTTCAGTACGATCAGAGCATGAGCATTATGGGTATGGATATGACCGCCAAATCGACCATTGTGGTTGGTCAGTCTTTACGCAACGATATGTCGGTGATGGGTCAACAGATTACGCAGGTCGTTGATGGCGACAAAGGTTGGGCCATCAACCCAATGCAGGGTGGCTCTACTCCGCAGGCGCTTCCCGAAGATCAGGTAAAAATGCAGAAAGGAAACACCTATTTAGTTGGTACTGATCTAGCGACAGCTAAAGCCCAAAAGTATCCCGTTGAGCTGGTTGGCAAGGAAAAAGTGAATGATAAGGATGTTTACAATCTTAAAGTAACCCGACCCGAAGGTGTGGCGAACTACTATGTAGATGCGACTACTTATCAAGTAACAGGAATGAAAGCAACGGTCAATATGCAGGGGCAATCGGGCGAAGTTAAAATGCAGTATGGCGGTTATAAAACCATTGAAGGTTTAACGATTCCTTCGACCATCGAACTCAACAGTCCAGCTATGCCTGGCTCCATTAATATGACCATCACCAACATGGTATTTAATCCCAAAGTAGATCCGTCTATTTTTGCCATGCCCAAATAACAGTTCTGAACGCTAGTCGTAAAAGGAGATGCTCTCAAAAGGCATCTCCTTTTTTGTTGACCAAATATTCATCTGCAATTTTTCGTCTTTACCACAGCAAATACCGATATTTGAGAATTATACAACCTAGCTTTCATGAAATTCTCCCCTCTACTCAGAATCACAGCCTTGCCTGCTACGGTTGCACTGAGCACCGTAGTTGCACTAGCTCAGTCGACCACGAGTCCAACACTCAGCGGTTTCGTTCCGGCTCGGCAGGCCGCGCAGGTAAAACTCGAAACCGAGTTCAAAACCAAACAGTCGTCAGCAGCCTTTAAAAACCACCTCGAAAAGCTGAGCAGCGTGCCTCACATTACCGGCACGAAAGAAAATGAGCAGGTGCGCGACTACATCGCTGAAACCATGCGGAAAGCGGGCTGGCAAGTGGACATATATCCGCACGATGTACTCCTACCCAAAGGCCCTGGCGAGATTGCCGTTGAGTTGGTTGAACCCATTCGTCAGCCGCTGAACATCAGAGAATTTTTGTTCAAAGAAGATAAATATAGCAGTGATCCCCGGCTGACACCTGGTTATAATGCCTGGTCGGGTTCGGGCGATGTGACCGCTGAAGTGGTCTATGCCAATTACGGACGGAAAGAAGATTTTGAGCAATTAAAATCGATGGGCATCTCGGTAAAAGGCAAAATCGTGCTGGCTCGTTATGGCGGCAATTTTCGGGGATATAAAGCGCAATGGGCACAGGCAGATGGCGCTATTGGCGTTATCATTTTTACCGATCCCGCCGACAGCGGTTATATGCGCGGGTTGACCTTTCCCGAAGGCCCTTATTATAGCGAAAGCGTCATCCAACGGGGTTCGCTATTAACAACTCCCTACACCGGAGACCCGCTCACACCTGGCGAAGCAGCCCTGCCAATGGATGCTAAAAACACACCCAAACGGCTCGATCAAAATGCCGTTGGCTTGCATAAAATTCCGGTAACTCCGCTTCCCTATGGATCTGCAACCGAAATTCTGAAACGCATGGCGGGTACCAAGGCTGTTCCCTCAGGCTGGCAGGGTGGCTTACCGTACACCTATCGGCTCGAAGGTGGTAAAGACTTGAAAGTACGTTTGATGGTAAAACAGGAAAAAACCATTCAGCGGATTTACCAGGTAGTGGGTACATTAACTGGCGCTGAGTTTCCTGACGAATGGATCATTGCCGGTTGTCACTACGATGCCTGGTCTTACGGAGCCACCGACCCCAACTCAGGCACAGCTATGTTGCTGAGTATGACGGAGTCTTTAGGCAAATTAGCGAAAGCCGGACAGCGGCCCCGACGTACGATCAAGGTTTGTCATTGGGATGCCGAAGAACCCGGTGTCATTGGTTCGGCAGAATGGAGTGAGCAGTTTCGCGATGAGTTGACCCAGAAAGCAGTTGCTTATATGAATTACGACGCGGCTGTGTCAGGCCGAACATTTGGCGCCAGTGCGTCGCCATCGATGAAAAAGCTGATTATCGAAGCAACCCAGTCGGTTCAGTATCCAGATTCTAACCAAACTGTTTTTCAACATTGGATGGGCAAAAAAGCGGCTGGTAACCCGACTCGCGTAACGGGTTCTTCTGCCCCAGCCATGGTAGTTGGCGAACCAACTATTGGGAATCTGGGAGGTGGCTCTGATCACATTGCTCCCTACATGCACATCGGTATTCCAGCGTTGAGCGCTGGTATGGAAGGCCCAACGCTCTACCACTCACAATACGACGACCTGTATTTCTACGACAAATTCGCTGATCCGACGTATAAAATGGGCCCAATGATGGAACAAGTGGTGGGTACCATGACGCTTCGCTTGGCTAATGCAGACCTCGTTCCGTACGATATAGCCCGTTACCCAACCGATTTGGAAGTTCATTTGAAAGCAGCCGAAAAAGCAATTCAGGCTTATGCGCCCACTTATTCGATTTCTCCCCTGCTTAGTGCTGTAGCCGACATGAAAAAGAACGCCGACGCCTGCGAAATGGCCCGGCAGAATTATTTAAAATCGGGTCGTACCGATAAACTGGTTGAGTTGAATAAAGAGTTGCGTTTACTGGAGCGTTCGTTTATTGATCCGAAAGGAAATGCCTTTGGTGGCTGGTACAAATCGCTCTACGCATCCTCCGACCCAAACAGCGGCTATGCCTCCTGGATGCTGCCGGGCTTGCTTTATGAAGCCTCTCTAAAATCGACCGCTAATCTACCCGATCTGGAAGTCCGTTATAAAAAGGCCATTCAAACGCTGAGCGATAAACTATTAGTGCTTTCACAGGGGATGGGAACACCAGCTTCGGTAGGGAGCGGGAAATAGGTTTAGTTATGTATGATATAGGGTATATGATGTATATCAGGAACATACATCATGTACCCTATATCATACATAATCATCTCGAATAGCTATTAACCCGTAAACTCTAACGCAACTTTAATTGCTATACACTTACTTATTTACCAGTGATTGGCAAACTTTTTGTGAAGCTACTTTTCGTAATCGAAACCGTAGCAAGACATGCTAAAACAGGTAATCAAGTTTACTATTTTTTTAGTCTGGGGTTATGGTTACTCCGGGTTAGCCCAATCAGCAAGTACACAATCGCCCATCGAACCCATTGCCACTACCTGGGCTGATATGACGGTCCGGATCATGACGAAAGCTCCGAAAAATACTCCTACTTATGGGTCTCGGGCTATCGGTTATCTGGGGTTGACTATGTACGAAACGGTGGTCTATTCATCCCCAAAATATCGATCGGTGATTCAAAAAATAGCCGATACGTTTTCGTTACCAAAACCTGACCTTAAGAAAACCTATTGCTGGGAATTGGCCCTCAACGCCGGACAGGCTTATATGCTCAAAGCCTTGTATGCGTATACCGAAAAAACGCAGCCAATCGACTCGCTGGCAGAGGCTATACACCAACGCTATGCGGCTCAACTTAGCCCAGACATTGTTGAACGTTCTGAGCAATTTGGTAAATCAATAGCCGAGAAAATTTACGCATGGTCGAAGACCGATGGGGGCCACGAAGGCTATGATCGAAATTTCCCTAAAGACTATGTGCGGCCAATAGGTACCGGTCTATGGGTTCCTCCAATTGTTGGGCAGTCCAATACCAAAATACCCATGCATCCAACCTGGGGACAGAATCGAACGTTTTCTGAGCGTAATAGCAAATTACCGCTGCCCAAACCACTGGAGTATTCTACCGATACAACCAGTAAATACTTTATTCACTATAAAGAAGTATTTGAGCGCAAAAAATCCCTTACCGAAGCTGAGCACGCTACTGTCATGTGGTGGGGAGATGATCCAACCGAAACCTGTTCTCCTCCTGGGCACTCGTATAACCTGGCAACAATTGCCATTCGCAATAGTAAGGCCGATTTAGTAAAAGCCGCAGAAACCTACGCCCGCGTAGGCATGGCTGTAGCCGATGCGTTTATCTGTTGCTGGAAAGTAAAATTTACCTACAATGTAGAGCGCCCCTCTTCCTTTATCAGGGCTAAAATCAGTGAGAATGAGTTAAGAGGTCCCTGGCTTCCTTTCTTTCTAGAGCCGCCTTTCCCTTCTTTTTATTCGGGCCATGCTGTTCAATCGGCAGCTACTGCCACCGTCTTAACCGAACTGTATGGTAAGAGCTTTTCATTTACCGATGATACCCATGTGAACCGGCCCGATCTGGTTTATCATGTTGAGGGGAAAGTGCCCCTTAAGCCTAACCCCTCCCGGTATGAAGACTACTACCCCGTTGCTGTTAAACATGTGCTTACCTATAAGGCTCGGCACTACAGGTCATTTTGGGAAGCGGCACAGGAATGTGCCGAATCGCGATTAATGGGCGGCATTCACACGCGCCACGATAATGAAGTTGGATTAGTCGAAGGCACTAAAATAGGGCGCAACATCAACGCGCTTAAGTGGCACTAAGCCGTTTTTCTGTCAATTTGTTTCGAGTTACAGGTTCCAAGTTCCAATCAGCGAATACTAGAACTTGAAACCTGTAACTCAAAACAAATTAAGCCGCCTTAACTGCCGGCTTTGCGTGTTCAGGCTTTAGTACAACTACGTCGCGCACCGCTCCACCAGCATTGAGCTTTTCTACCATTTTATCCAGCAAAGGAGTAGCCCAGTCGGGAATGTATTTGTCGGTGGTTTGAATCAGTACTTTTGGGAAATCATACAAAGCACGACCCAGACCAAATTGCACGGCGCAACGCTTCATGGCATCGCTGATACCACCCTTGACTGGCTCGACACTCGTACGGCTGGCTCCATCCGTTTTCCGAACGATTTCGCCACCCGGCAAAATGGCGGTGATGGTACACAAAAATCCTCCCTCAATTTCTTTTATTTCGTTCTGCCAGCCCGCCCAGCCAAACTGATCATCGAACCGCTGCATAACGCAACGATTAGTGATGTACGGCACTACAATAATCTTCTGACCATCTTTGGTCTGGCTTTGCACCCGCCACTCAATTTCCTGCACAGTGAGCGGGGCGGTTAATACATTTAGGTCCATTTTCGTTGTTGTTTACTACTTGATTACTCCATCATTTTCAGCAGCTCATTCAGCTTCAGTAAGGCTTCGATGGGTGTTAGACGGTTCACGTCGATGGTTCGTAACTTTTCTTTGATTGCTTCTGATTTTGGGTCACCGGATTCGATAATACGTAATGCCAGCTCACGTTCCTGCGGTACGGCCTGCCGGATATTTTCTTTGTTCGTTTCCCGATTGTGCGACGACTCCAGTTGTTTCAGAATTTCATTGGCACGGCTCACAATCTGGGCGGGCATACCGGCCATTTGCGCTACGTGAATTCCGAAACTATGCTCTGAGCCACCTTCCTTCAGTTTCCGAAGGAAAATCACTTTGTTGCCCAACTCCTTTACCGCTACGTTGTAATTTTTGATACGATGGTTATCCGTAGCCAGATCATTCAACTCGTGATAGTGCGTGGCAAAGAGCGTTTTGGGGCGACAATCCGTTTTGTTGTGTAGGTATTCGGTAATCGACCAGGCAATCGATACGCCATCATAGGTGCTGGTTCCCCGACCAATTTCGTCCATCAGGACTAAACTCCGTTCGCTGAGATTGTTTAGAATACTGGCCGTTTCGGTCATCTCGACCATAAACGTGCTTTCGCCCCGAGAGAGGTTATCGCTAGCGCCAACCCGCGTAAAAATTTTATCGACAATCCCGATTTCTGCCGACGACGCAGGCACGAAGCTCCCCGACTGAGCCATTAGTACAATCAGGGCCGTTTGCCGCAGCAGCGCCGATTTACCCGCCATATTAGGCCCGGTGATGATGATGATCTGCTGGGTTTGGTCGTCCAGAAAAATATCGTTGGGAATGTAGTGTTCGCCAGGAGGCAATTGCTGCTCGATCACTGCGTGTCGTCCATCTTTAATATTCAGCACTTTGCTTTCATTAATTAGCGGTCGAACGTATTTGTTCTTCACCGCCACACGCGCAAACGACGACAATACATCGAGTACCGACAACACGCGGGCATTCTGTTGAATAGCTCCAACATATTCGCCAGCCGCCAGAACCAGCTCATTAAACATTCGAGCTTCGATCTGAAAAATCTGCTCTTCGGCATTCAGGATTTTTTCTTCGTATTCTTTCAGCTCAGGCGTAATGTAACGCTCGGCGTTTACCAACGTTTGCTTCCGAATCCAATCTTCAGGAACACGATTTTTGTGCGCATGCGTAACTTCCAGATAGTAGCCAAACACTTTGTTGTAGGCCACTTTGAGCGAGCTGATACCCGTCCGCTGTACTTCACGCTCCTGCAATTGAAGGAGATAATCCTTACCCGAGTAAGCAATAGCCGTTAGTTCATCCAACTCGGCATTAATACCTGGCTTAATCATACCACCCTGATTCGAAAGGGTTGGTGGATCTTCACGCAGTTCAGTTTCGATACGATCGAGCAGGAACGAGACCGGATTGAGCTGGTCAGCATATTTCTTCAGGGAGCTCGATTCATTCTGACTCAAAGCCGTAATGAGTAACTCCTTGATCGGTAACACATGCTGCAATGATCGCTTAAGCTGCAACAATTCGCGCGGGCTAATCCGCCGGACGGCCACCTTCGAAACCAGTCGTTCGAGATCACCAATCTGTCGCAAATGACCAACCATTGTATCAGCCAGATCAATATCTGAAACGAGTAAGTCAACCATATTGAGTCGCTCGTCGATCAGGGCTTTTTCCTTAAGGGGCAGACTCAACCATTTACGGAGCAGTCGGGCACCCATCGGCGTAACCGTCTGGTCAAGAATCTGAATCAGCGGAACACCTCCCTCCTGTTGGGCGGCTGTCAGTTCGAGGTTGCGAATCGTGAAGCGATCCAACCAAACGTATCGGTCTTCTTCGAGTCGGGTGACACGGGTAATATGCTGAAGATCTTTGTGTTCGGTTTCGTTCAGGTAATGCAGAATTACGCCAGCAGCAATGATGCCGTCGGGCAGGCCTTCAATACCAAATCCTTTGAGCGAGGTGGTCTGAAAATGCTGTTTCAGAAAGTTATAACCGAAGTCGTAGGTAAAGGCCCAGTCCTCAAGGGTGTAGGTATGAAATTTATCGCCAAACAAACTCCCAAATTCCTGCCGATTACGCTTGCAATAAAGCACTTCCGACGGATTGAAGCTCTGCAACAGCTTATCGACATAAGCCGAATTTCCCTGCGATGCCAGAAACTCACCCGTCGAGATATCCAGAAATGAGACCCCGAATGTGTCATCTGTTTTACCAAAATGCACCGCTGCGAGGTAGTTATTGCGTCGGGTATCGAGTACGTTATCGTTAAACGAAACACCAGGCGTCACCAATTCGGTAACTCCTCTTCGAACAATACCTTTGGCCAGTGCAGGGTCTTCTAACTGATCGCAGATAGCCACGCGTTCCCCTGCCCGAACTAATTTGGGCAGGTGCGTATCAAGCGAGTGATGCGGGAATCCAGCCAGTTCTTCGTTCGATCCACCATTGTTCCGTTTTGTCAGCGTGATACCCAGAATCTTGCTGGCCCGAACGGCATCTTCACCAAACGTTTCGTAGAAATCGCCAACGCGAAAGAGCAGCAACGCACCTGGATATTTGGCTTTAATCTGGTTATATTGGCGGTTAAGAGGAGTTTCTGTTTTCTTCGCTTGTGGCTTTGCTGCGGTGGCTGATTTCACTGATTTCTGTTGGATTGTCGTAAACAAAAATAGTGATTTTTGACGAGAAAGTGGCTACTTTTCACCGCGATTATAGCCTGCCTGACTAAACAAACCGCCCTTTATGGAAACCCAAATCGAGCCTACGCTTCCGATAAAAGTTAGTTTTAATCCAATCATTCGAACCTACCTGCTCTTGTATATAGCCTTCTTCATGACCATAACGGTTGTTGGCATTTTGCTACTTCCAATCTGGTTTTTAGGCGTAGGCCAATGGTGGAGTCGTCACTACTTCCATAACCTCGAATGTGAATTATCGGAACGGTCGTTACGCTTTAAAAAGGGCATCCTGGTACAGGTCGAGAAAACGATTCCACTCGAAAACATTCAGGACGTTACCTTTGTAGCTGGTCCGCTACTCCGGTATTTCGATCTATGTATTTTGAAATTTGAAACAGCCGGACAAAGCCCTAATCAGGCACACGATATGGAATTGATCGGGATCATCGACGCTCAGAATTTTCGAACCCATATCATTGAGCAACGTCAACGGTTAATCGCTACCCGAAGCAACCAGAAACCTGCTGATACAGATCAGACCCTTCTTACCGAAATACGCGACACCTTACGTGACATTCAGCAATTGTTACAGAATAATTTGAAACAGAATAATGCGTAAACTTTCCTACAGAGAGAAGTAAGATGCACTCATTTATCAATAGACTACTGCCTGTATTTTTATATTTTTCAGTTAAGCTCACTAATCAGTCTCAACTCCAATGCTCCAAAGTCATTATACAGACTCTGATATTCTGGTAGCTCTAGACGAAGCGGATAAACATGATACTTACAACAACTTTCTTGATTTAGAGCACCCTTATGTTTATACGGCTGGTAGTGCGATGAATCTGTTTGCCGACAGCACAAGATGGGCAATCGTTTTTGAAAAGTCAGGTTTTTCACCACGCGGAGGCTATCCAGGTATTGACTTATATTATTTTGGAAATTGTCTTCATAACCTTGACAAGCAAGGAGCGTACAATCAGTTTACTTCTAATATGAAGCTTTTGCCACTAATTGCGCCCGAATTGATGGAGGATATAACTGAAGAAAATGATCTTATAAAAAGATCGATTAGCCATCTGACTATTCGCGAAAATTCAGTTTCAATAAGTCAGAATCCAGACGCTTACGAAAAGCGTGGCATTAGCATCAGTACGTTTGAAAACCCCAAACGTTTAATTGACTACTGTAGTCTAATCCGTTATTTGGCTGATACACAACCAGAAAGCCTGCGTGCAACCAGCTCCGAATTACGAACATGTTTGCCTCAAGATTTACCTTGTATTATGAGCATTGATCAGTGGCATCATAAAAGCTACTCAGCAGAATATAACTATGGAGTTAAACCAAGCGAATATGAAACTTACCGCATGGTTGCTCAAATTCTTGCAACACAAGATCCAACTCGTTGGAAACCAACCTTAGAGCCAAACAATGATTGGCGTAATTGGCCCGAAGCAGGTAGTCTTTGAGTTATCAACTACTCTCAAGGGCTATATTTCAATAATATACCAAGTATTGGATTCTACTGAGAATTGGATTTAGCCAATTTATCTTCTTCTTTCAACATTTCGGCGATCATAAACGCACGAGCTTCCTGATCAAACTGATCACGCTTAAAAGTCCCCTGAGGACCATACTGAGCAGTAAAATGCTCATCAATACTGGTTAAATAAGAATTACTTAGTGCGGCTATCTGAATTGGTGATTCCATCGCTAAAACTAACTATTCCGGACCTTAATTCCGTTCTTTGTATCTTAATTTCCATTTATTTTTACCTATGCTTCCTCGTAAACTCTCTCTTGACGAACTTAATCGACTCTCCGTTGATGAATTTAAAGACGTAGATAAATTTCCATACTGCCTGATTTTAGACGATATCCGAAGCCTGAATAACGTGGGTTCTGTGTTTAGGACGGCCGATGCTTTCAGAGCATCTAAATTGTATTTATGCGGCATTACAGGCCAGCCCCCTCATCGCGATATTACGAAAACAGCCCTTGGGGCTACCGAGTCTGTAAACTGGGAACACACCTCCGATGTAGTTGCCTTAGTACAAGCGTTACAGACCGATGGCTGGGTTGTAGCTGCCGTTGAACAGGCCGAAGGAAGTACTTCACTCAGCAATTTTTCGCCTGAACCAAACAAACGCTACGCATTCGTGTTGGGTAACGAAGTGACAGGTGTTCGGGATGAGGTTGTGCAGTTGGCTGATGTGGTGCTTGAGATTCCTCAGTTTGGCACAAAGCACTCGCTCAATATTGCCGTTACAGCAGGCATTGTCTGTTGGGATTTCCTCCAAAAAAGATAACGAAAACTTAACATTGGGCTTTTGATTGTCATTTAAAATTCGTATTTCTTTGTAAATTTTTTCATACAGAACAAATGGCCAACAAAACCCTAAAAACCAAGCAGAAGTCGCTTAGCTCGGAAATTCTTAGTTCAATTGAAAGTAAGCTCAGCGAAGCTGGTGCCGCCACAAAAAAAATGAAGAAGTCCATCGCAAAATCGGCGGACAAGCTGGCGAAAAAACTGGCGAAATTGATGCATAAGGCTGAAACAAAAGCCGCCAAGCCTGCTAAAGCAGCAGAAAAGAAGGTCAAAAAGGAGGCTGCCAAAGCGAAGAAAAACGCTGATAAAGCCGCTAAAAATGCCAAACGCACAGCGAAAAAAGCAGCGACTGCCGTAAAAGAAGTGGTATCTGATGCAACGCCAGCACCTGCAACTACTCCTCGTGCTACTCGCAAGCCAGCTCCTACATCTAAACCAGCCGCTCCAAAAACGGCACGCGCTCCACGTCCTAAAGCAACTACGCCGGCCGCATCAACTCCAGCAGAAACAACAACTGAAGCTGCCTAAAAGCGTCAATTAATACCAAATTTTACTATAAGCCCGTAAAACGGGCTTTTTTTGTTATCAATTATTGCGTTTTAGTCTATACATTTACACATGCGTTCATGTCGTCTAGTTGTTGGCTTTTGGTTGCCTACTAACCCATAAAAAGACAGCGTTATGCTGCGTCGTTCTATTGTCTATCCGCTGTCTGCTGTTACATTTCTGTTAGTCATTATCATTGGTATAGTGTTCTACGGAAACTGGACATCGGTAACCCCTTCCCCTATATCATCTTCATTCCGATGGTTGGGTCTACTTGGATTGATCCTGATCACGCAGATATTGATAGGTTATCTGATCTGGTGGTTTCTTCGGCGACAACAGCAACCAGTTGTTCAGACCGAGGTACTTCACTCCATTGTTCATGAGTTTCAGTCGCCCATCACGGCGATTCGGATGGCAGCGGATATTCTTGACTCCCCTATTGCCCGCAATCAGCCTGAACGCACAGAGAAATATGTTCGTATTATCCGGGAAGAGACCGAGCGGCTCCAGCACCAGGTCGAAACTATGTTGACGCTGGCCCGTGCCGATCGTAATACGCTCATTTTAAACCCAGAGCCCATTCAGGTTCATCAACTCCTCCGATCAGTAGCCGAACGGCATGGCGACTACCTAACGCTAAATTTAGCGGGTAATGATACCCATATCCTGGCCGATCGTCTGCATTTCACCAACGTATTGTATAACCTTCTGGATAATGCCATAAAATATAGCTCAGAAGAGCCCCAGATTACGTTACTCACCCAAACCAATACTGATGGTCTTACGATTACGGTGCGCGATCGGGGCGTGGGGATTCCTCCTAAATTAGTGGCTCAGATTTTCCAGCCTTTTTTCCGGGTGCATGACCGGAATCAACCTAGTGTAAAGGGATTTGGCCTAGGCTTGAGCTACGTCCAGCGAATCATTCAATCGCATAAGTGGACAATCTGGGTAAAAAGTGAAGTGGGCAAAGGCAGCGACTTTATGATTCAGGTGCCACCTTCCGCGCTTTTATCGCCCGATGATTCATCGGGTAAATAATGTGAATTATGGAGGATTTACGAATAGATTATATTAGCTTTTTGTCATCCCGACGCCAGGAGGGATCTTCGGTAAATAACCAGTTGCCGAAGATCCCTCCTGGCGTCGGGATGACAAAAAATAACTTTATAAATAACTGACAATCAGTCGACAACTTCAGGTTTTATCCATTATTCACGTTAAATAAGTTGTTCAGCAATAGCTTTTATTTATAAAAAACGGTCGCTATCAGGCAAAGTGTGCTGATAGCGACCGTTTGATTTTTCAAACCTATAAGGTCTTAGAAACCTTATAGGTTTACTGAAGTTCTACTTTGCATTCATGCTCTGCGCTGCTTTCGTAACCCTCATAACACCATTCATAATCCGCCAGTGACCGGGGAATGTGCAAACGAATGGATAATCGCCGGGAGTTGTTGGGGCCGTGAATTTGAGCCGATACGTCTGATCAGGATTAACTAATGGCGTGGCTGCAATCACCTGTGCAATTGACGGTACGTAATTCTTCTCCGCTCCGTCTTTAGCCGTGATCATTTTATCGGCAGCTGCGCCAATGATCTCCATGCTTTTAGGCTTACCAATTACCAGATTGTGCTGCATGGCATCGGGGTTTTCCAGTACAATCTCAACTTGTTTTCCTGCCGTAACGGTAAACTCTTTTTTATCGTAACGCATTTCTTCACGTACCGTTTTCATCCGTACCACTTCCACATTCGGATCGACTGGGGCTTCTTTTGTAATACCCCAAGCTTCATAAAGGCGACTCAGGCGTTCCCGATTTTCGTTCGAAACAGAATTGCTTAAACTAGCCAGGAACGACTTATCGGCATCTTGAACAGTAGCTTTTTGTTTCAAATTCCAGCCTTCCGATGCGCCTTTTACAATGGCTTCTCCCTGTGCTGGTGCTACTTTCTGACTCTGTCGGAGTAAAGCAATAACAGAATCGGCTGGAGCAACCGACGCATAACTACGAGTAGCCCGTTCGAGCGCGTAGGCGCTCAGGCTTTGGGGGGCCCGGTAGATGAGCGTATGGGTAGCGTTGTTATTTTGCTCGTTGCCTTCCACAATTTTGTTCTCGCGGTCGAGCATAACTGTAATGGTATATTGTCCAGCCCGCTCAAAGTTTACACCCATATCACCAACCCAGGGGCCATTGTTCGACTTGCTGATCGTGACGGTTTCGCCGGGTTTGATGCCCGTATTGTGCGTCACGCTCACAAAGTCAATTTTTGCTCCTTCAGCAGCGCCTTTCGGCCCTTCAATTCGAAGCGACAAGGGAATAACCGTTCCTTCAGGGATGGCGACTCCACCATTGTTTTTTACATCCACAAATAGGCGAACACCTTCCCGAACAAAAGGCGACTCTGGCGTAGTCCGAATGGCGGCCACCACAAGGTCAGGCAGATTTGGTGAGGAGACCGCCTGTGTTGCCGAAGAAGCCGTAGCAGCTGCGGGTGCTTTTTCCATAGCAGCATGATTATGAGCGGTCATATCACGAGCTGCGGGTGCGTTCGTCGTAATCTGCTTCATGTAAGCCTTCAGCAATCTACCATCCTGGCTGGTCAGAACGGCAGCAAATGCTTCGGGCAACCAACGGTCATTAACCTCTGTTGCTTTTTCCAGTCGGGCCAGAATAGCCTGTTGCGTAGCCTGGCTTTGTGGTATTTCAGACAATTTCAACAGCGTATTTAGCACAACTAATGGCTCTGCATCAGTTAAAGAATTAGAGGCTAATAACGCATTCGCCACTTCCGGAGTAGCTGGCATTACCTGAATAGCCGTTTTCCGAACAGCTGCTGCCGGATGTTTTAGTGCTTTACCAACCGCAACGGTAGCATTTTGATCAGAACCATCCAATGCATTTAAGCCTTTCAATGTCCATAGGGCGTGAATTGCCGCCGGATTATTGCCAATTTCATCGAGAGACTGGTCATTGACCAATGCAATCAGTTGTGGCACTACATCTTTATTGTTCCGCTCAATGAGCAACCGCTGAGCCGTCATCCGCCAGAACATATTCGTGTTTTTCAATGCAGCAACCAATTCCGCTGGCCGATCCTTGCTCAACGTCATTGATGTATAAGCGGGCGCATTTTTGTAACCAACCCGGTAAATCCGTCCGTGGGTGAAATCGCGGAGGGGCGTTTCGTAAGCATTACCTGATCCGTTAGTTGCGCCTTTAGGCGTTGGGTTGTGCTGGATAATGTAACTGTACCAGTCAACTACCCAAACGGCTCCGTCGGGCCCGACTTCGGCAAATACGGGTGCAAACCATTCGTCGGCTCCGGCCATCAGGTTAAACCCTTCCGCATCTTCGAAATTGGTGCCGTTTTTCTGCATCACGTTCTGGTGCAAAATGTGCCCTGTTGGCTCGGCGACGAAAGCGATATTGTTCCAGTATTTTTTCGGGAAAGCACGGGCGGTGTAAAAATTATGTCCCGCTGCGGCTGTGAATCCACCAAACACGTCGACCTGCCGCACTTTTACCGTAATGGGCTTCATGTCTTTGTGCGTATCGGTGCTGCGGCTACCATTTTCGCGGAGATGCGGAGCCCCATGAAAATACTGATTAGGAATAGCCATGTACCAGCCGTGCGAGTTGTTAGCTGTCGAACCGAAAATATCACCGGTTTCCTGTAGGCCTAATCCCCAGGTGTTGTTCGAGGTACTAGTCATGTATTCAAGCTTCGATCCATCGGGCTTGAATCGGAAGAAACCCTGACTAAACTTCACGCTATCAGCACCAACTTTCCCTTTGAAACCAGAATAGCCTACGCTTCCCCAAATCCAGTTATCGAAACCGTAATGCAGGTTGCTTGGTCCAGCATGTGTATCGAAGGTACCAAAACCAGTGAAAACAATCTTTTTCACATCGGCTTTGTCATCGCCGTTCGTGTCCTGTAAAAACAGCATATGCGGAGCCTGAGAAACGTACAGACCGCCGTTAGCAAACGCCATACCCGTCGGAATACTCAGTCCTTCAGCGAAGTTGGTAAACTTATCGGCCTTGCCGTCTTTGTCGGTGTCTTCGCAAATAACGATGTAATCAGAACCGCCTTCGGGCTTGCGCTCGTTGGGATAATCTTTGGTAATAAGAGCATAAAGCCGTCCCCGTTCATCCCAGGCCATCGCAATGGGGTGCATCACGTTGGGTTCATGCGCAAACAGGTCGAGGGTAAAATCGACCGGCACCTGAATGTGCTTCATCGACTCTTCAGGCGAGAGTGGATTTTGCTCCATCTGAGCCCCAGGGCGCTTTTCGTAGTTCGGCAAGTTCGCTTCGTGATACGTAAATGCCTGCGGTTTTAGGTCGTCATGCAGCTTTTTAACCTCATCGCCCACAGCCCAAAGAATACCTCGTTCCAGCAATTGCTGAAAACCAGGCTGGAGCCAGGTACGTTCATCGTGACCATAGGCCGTATAAAACACGCGGCCTTTTCCATATTGTCGCGTCCAGGTATAGGGTTCTTCCTTAACGCCTGGCTTATCTTTTTCCTGGTCGGCTTTAATTTCCCGAACCGCCAACACGTTGTTGTCGGCTTGTAAATGGCTGTGCAAGTACGTTTCGTCGTAGGCCTTAAACGATGGTAAACCCGCTACAATTGGGTTGTTTGGTTGCGTGAACCTCGTTTGGATAGTGTCCATCCGATGCCGCCAGAATTGACCGCCCACTACTTTATCAACGTATTCCGTCGAATTCCGGAAACACCACGACGCGCAATGCACTGGAATTATTCCTTTCCCAGATGCGACATAATCCAGCATTGCTTTTTCCTGTGGCTTCGGAATACTATCCCAGTTGGCATAAATAAGCAAGCCGTCATATTTATTTAGATTCTCCGTATTCAGGTCCTCTAACTTATCGGTGTAGGTGAAATTGATGCCTTTGTCACCCAATGCGGCCATAATTTCCGGCACACGCTCGATCGGTTTATGATGGCCGTTATCACCCAGAAACAAAATTTCTATTCGGCGAGGGGTGGCTTTGCCCAGTTTGGCCCCGCGTGGATTCGCCGATTCTTGTCGGACACTCGTGTTAGGAGCCGACTGGCGGGCGCATTGGGCAAAGACAGTTGCCAGCCCAATCAGAATAAGTAGTTTTTTCATTTTAACACAGAGGGACGGAGGTAAACACAGAGATTACGGAGAAACGCCGTGCGCTCCGTGTTTACCTCCGTTACCTCCGTGTTTAAATTTTATACGTTTTTAAAATCTGGCAATTGAATCAACTTTCCTCCTTGTAGCGCCGATTCGTGCGCCAGGATACCCACACTCGTCCAGTTGGCCGATTGAGCGGCATTGGGGAACGGTTCACGATCTTCGACAATAGCCGATAAAAACTCATGTACCATATGCGGGTGCGACCCACCGTGGCCTCCACCCTGCGTAAACGACAGGTGCTGCTGCTCATTGGCATCGTAAACGCCCTTTGTGGTGAAGCGCTGGATCGGTTCGGGCAACAGGTGCGCGTAATCAGGCACGGTTACTTTTTCGGGAATTTCCGGCTCAGGCTTTTTGGCAGTATGAATCACAGGCTGCTCTTCTTCAATGAGTTGCCATTCAAACGATTTTTTATCGCCATATACTTCAAAACTCTCCCGATACTGACGTGCTACGTCGAACAGTGAACGGTAGACATACGCAGAAAGGTCGCTATCCTTAAACTTGATATGCGCTGATTCAACAGCAAAAGGCGAATTGTGAATTTTAGCCAGTTCTTCCCGAATCGTTCCTGAGCCAAAGCACGATACGTAATCGGCTTCGAGTTTGAGTAAGCCAGCTACCGGGCCAACGCAGTGCGTAGCATAGTGCATTGGGGGCAAACCAGGCCAATAATCCGGCCAGCCGTCCATATCCTGCTGGTGACTTGCTTTCAGAAATTGCACTTTACCTAACTCCCCTGTTTCATACAACTCCTTAACAAACAGAAACTCCCGGCTATACACCACAGTTTCCATCATCATGTATTTCTTGCCTGATTCTTTGGTCGCTTTCACGATTTCCAGACATTCTTCAACCGTTGTCGCCATAGGAACCGTACAGGCAACGTGCTTACCAGCCCGCAGGGCTTTCAGGCTTTGCTCGGCATGATTTGGAATGGGCGAATTGATGTGAACTGCGTCGACATTCGGATCGGCCAGTAATTCATCGTAACTGCTGTAGCGTTTCTCGATGCCATAGGCATCCCCGATTTCGTTCAGTTTTTCAACATTACGCTGACAAATAGCGTACATGTTCGCGTTCGGATGCCGCTGATAAATAGGAATGAATTCGGCCCCAAAGCCCAGGCCAACGATAGCTATGTTGATCATTTTAAAAGAGAGAAAGAGTGAATGAGTGAAAGAGCGGTTAATAAACGAAAGAAGACTAGGATGTGAGCATTTCGCCCTTTCGCTCTTTCACTCTTTCATTCTTTAATTTAATAAAGGCCAGTCCATCAACAGCCAGTTGTTCGGGCGAGTCGAACATAGGCCGGAAAATATGCGTAGCCGCTGCGAGTTCAGGCGGATTTGGTCCAAATGCTTCAATGGCAATCGGCCCTTCGTAGCCAACTTCCTGTAGGGCACCAAATACTTCATCGAAATTGATATGGCCCCGGCCCGGCGTAGAGCGGTCATTCTCGGAAATCTGAACATGAGCCAGATAAGGGGCCACTTTCCGGATAGCATCGGCAATGTTTTTCTCCTCCATATTCGCATGGAACGTATCAAATGCAGCCCGGCAATTGGGGTGATTAACGTCTTCCACGTAACGTACAAGCTCATCTACACAGGTGAGCAGGTAGGTTTCAAAGCGGTTCAGGTATTCTATGGCCAGCACAACACCCTTCTCTTGAGCATATTCGGCTACCTCGCGCATACCCGTTACTGACCAATTCCATTCTTCGGCTGTGGCTGGCTTACCCGTAAAGGTTTTGAAACCCGCATACATGGGGCCCATCAAAATAGTAGACCCAACCGCCTGTGAGCAATCGACAACCTTTTTCAGAAAGTCGATACCTTCCCGACGCACGCGCTCATCAGGGCTTATCAAGCTATATTCATGTCCGCAGATGGTGCAGGTCTGAACACCCAGGCCCAGGCCTTTCAGTTGTTGACCAAGGCTTTGCCACTTCACCAGGTTTACATCGTTGATGGGCGTTTCAACAAAATCAAATCCGCTCGTTTTTAGAAATGACAGAGTATCAGAGAGATCCTCATCCATTGTCATTGTCCAAACGAACATATTCATTCCTATCTTATTCATATTGCATCTGCATAAAATTACACAAATCTAAGCAGTAGTAAAATTACAGATGTAGCTTTTATTGGCCAATGTCGACTATATTTTTACGCGATTAAAAGGAATTGTCCGTTATTTGCGTTAAAAAAGAAGTAATTCAATGAAACAACCCCTCCGGAAAGACCTTGAACCCGTTGCTGCTTCGTTCACGGTGAAAGAATTGATGGAGTCTCACTTTGACCCAAACTGGCACTTCCATCCACACTATCAGTTATTCCTGGTAGAAGAAGGGACGGGAACACGTTTTATTGGCGATTCAATCAAGCCTTTTGGACCGGGCGATCTGGTTTTTCTCGGCCCAAACCTGCCGCACCTTTGGCGCAGTGATCAGGCCTATTTTGATAAGCAGTCAGGTCTTAAAACAAAAGGGATTGTTGTGTACTTCACTGGAGATTTCCTGGGAGCTACCTTTTTCGAGCAACAAGAAATGGCACCATTGCGCCAACTGCTTGGTCATGCCCGACAAGGGTTAGAATGGACCGGCCTTACCCGCAATCGAGCCGCTGCCACTCTTCGTCAACTAGCACAACAGCCTATTACCTTCGAACGGATTCTGAATCTGCTGACGTTATTGAATGAACTTTCTCACGCCACCGATTATCAATATTTGACCAGTGCAGGCTATACGAATACCGTTAAGCCCACGGAAACGGATCGGATGCAACTTGTACACGATTATGTACTAGGGCACTTTCCTGACGATCTTAGTCTGGATAAAGTCGCTGATCTGGCGGGTATGACATCACCAGCTTTCTGCCGATATTTCAAAGCTCGTGCGAATAAAACCTTCTCAGAGTTTGTGTCTGAAGTTCGGATTGGTCATGCCTGTAAATTGCTGATGAACGGGAAGCTGTCTATTACGCAAATCAGCTTCGAGAGCGGGTTCCGAACGCTCTCCAACTTCAATCGACAATTTAAAGATATTACGGGCCAAACCCCTTCGACGTATGTGAAGACGTATCGGCAATTCTAAGGCAAGTAAACTTTTGCAGATTTTTTAGTTACCTTTATGGAACTATGAAGTCTCGCCGTAAAACTTTTTCGATTAGTCAATACGATAAGATTGTTAAAGAGAACTTAGAAGCCGCTATTCCTGCTCTACTTAAGCGTCTTTTACACATTTATCCAGTCGAATCAGAAGAACTACCCGACGATCTTCAACATACTAAAGAGCGTAAACCTGACGCCTTAAAACGTATACGCGACGCAGATGGAAAAACATTTATTCTTCATCTGGAATTTCAGGTAGCTGATGATCCTGATATGGTATACCGAATGGGAGATTATTGTGTCATGCTTGCCAGAGCCTATCGACTTCCTATTCGACAATATGTGCTATTTATGGGAGCTAAACTCCCTAAAATGCCCACCGAGCTCAACATGGGCGATTCTATTATCCGCTATAATCTGGTATCTTTCCATCAGTTTAATTCTGAGTTATTCCTAACCTCTGATAAGCCAGAAGAAATCTTATTCGCTCTATTAGCGGATTATGGAACAAAGTCCCCTGAAGCCATTCTGGAACATATAGTCAATCGAATTTATGAAACGACAACAGGATCGTTAGCGTTTGAAAGGTATATAAGTCAATTGCGGGTATTGGTTCAGCTACGTAAACTACAACCAGTTTTAGAAACAGTCATGGAAAAATTAACCCAATATTTTAAAGAGCAGGAAGATCCTTTCTATAAAAAAGGGGAGCGATTAGGGTTTAGCGTGGGCCTTGAAAACGGCAGAAAACAGGGAATTGAATTGGTAGTCTCGAACCTACTTAGAGAAACAGCTTTATCAATCAGTGAAATTGCTCGATTGGCGGAGGTCCCTATTAGCTTTGTTGAGGCACTAAAAAAAGAGTTGTCGGCATAATAATTTTATACCGACAACTCTTAGCCTTGAGAAACTCCTACTCTAATACAAGGTTGTTGTTCCAACTGATTGACGCACCGACACGCCCTCTAAAATAAACGAAAGCAAATCCTCATTCAGGCGATCTTTCTGGGTTACAAAAAGGCCGTGTGGCTCCCCTTCATAGACGATATACTGAGCCGTTGGCAGTGCGTTAGCTGTACGCTCGCCCGATGCTTCAATGGGCACCGTTTTATCCGAATCGCCGTGAATAACTAGGGCAGGAACCTGAATTTCAGCCAGATCATCGCGGAAATCGGTTGATGAGAATGACTTGGCGCATTCAATTGTGGCCTTGTGCGAAGCCACGTAGGCGCGGGCAAAATCACCGTCAAGGTGCGCCTGACTAACAGGCTGACTGACCAGATTTACGCCATAAAACTGTTTGCCAAACGTTTTAAGGAAATCAGCACGATCTTTCTGTAAATTAGTCAGTATATCGTCAAAAACGTCCTGATCAACACCATCCGGATTATTATCGGTTTTCAATAAATAAGGCGTTACGGCACTGATAAACGCTACTTTAGCTACCCGCGCTCCGCCATGACGACTCATATATCGGGCTACTTCGCCCCCGCCCATCGAAAAACCAACCAGCGTCACATTTTGCAGGTCTAACTCATCGAGTACAGCTTTCAGGTCGTCGGCCAGTGTGTCATAATCATAACCATCCCAGGGTTGCGACGATTTACCAAACCCCCGACGGTCATACGTAACAACACGAATGCCGTGAGCGGGCAATTCGGCCAGTTGATAATCCCACATTTCGTGACTCAACGGCCATCCATGAATTAATACGACTGGCGCACCAGTACCCAAATCCTGATAAAAAAGCTTGATGTCGTTGCCAGACGCATCCGTACCTGCTTTAATGTAGCTCATAACGTGTTAAAATTTGTTCTGTTGAGTTATTCTATTTGCATAGTAGAACTATGACTACAAGTAATGGTTTTCGAGAGATTTCCCGTTAGATCAGTTTTAATGATCATTGTATCATTCTTGTATAAAGCAGTTGCTACTTGCCATTTAGTAAGAATTATAGGACTAGAGCACACCGTTCGGCTTGCTGATTGCTGTAAACCCAAACCAGTTAAAACATGTTGTCGACTGCCTATTTAGACAGTATAAAAAAGCAGTTTGCCTATTATAAACTGCTTGGAGAGAAGACGTTCGATCAGGTTTCTGATGATAAACTATTCTGGCAATTCAACCGAGAAAGTAATAGCATAGCACCAATGAAGAAAAGTTTGCACAGCCCAAACACAAAGAACATTTTACGGACGAATATCTAGCAAAATAATCAGGTTGTGTTTTTACCAGTAGATAAACTGATAAAAATACAACCTGATTACTTCTCTTAAAGACAAGCTCCTATTACATCAATACCCCCTGAAACACCTCGTCTAACCGCGATACAGGCTTGATACTGATTTTATAATCCTTCGTGTCCAGCCCTTTCATATTATACTTGGAGATAAACATCTTCTTGAAGCCCAACTTTTCAGCTTCAGCAATGCGCGACTCAATTCGGCTAACGGCTCGCACTTCGCCCCCCAAACCGACTTCGGCAGCAAAGGCTACTGAGGGCGCAATAGCAATGTCTTCGTAGCTCGACACAATTGCTGCACAAACGGCCAAATCAATAGCCGGATCTTCGACACGCAGGCCACCGGCAATATTCAGGAATACGTCCTGCTGACCAAGCCGGAATCCGCCCCGTTTTTCCAGCACAGCCAGAAGCATATTCAGTCGTTTGGCATCGAAACCTGTGCTGCTTCGTTGCGGAGTACCGTAATTGGCCACGCTGACTAAGGCTTGTGTTTCGATCATAAGTGGCCGGTTTCCTTCCAGCATCGACCCGATTGTCACCCCGCTTAAGGCTTCGTCACGCTGCGAAATCAGGATTTCTGATGGATTCGTTACTTGCCGCAACCCACTCCCCAACATTTCATAAATACCTAGCTCGTCGGTACTGCCGAAGCGATTTTTGGTAGTCCTCAAAATCCGATAGGTGGTGTGTCGATCGCCTTCAAACGTCAATACGGTATCGACCATATGTTCCAGCACTTTCGGACCAGCCAACGAACCTTCTTTAGTGATATGGCCAATCATAAACACGGGCACGCCACTTTCTTTGGCATACTTCATGAACTCAGTTGTGCATTCGCGCACCTGCGAAACGCTCCCTGCCCCAGACTCGACCAGCGATGATTGCATCGTCTGGATTGAGTCGATGATCAAGACTTCCGGCTCAAAATGTTCTACTGTCCGAAAAATATTCTGAGTAGACGTCTCGGTCATAACGTGACAATCGCTGGTAGGTGCATCAAGTCGCTCGGCGCGCATTTTTATCTGCTGTTCGCTTTCTTCTCCCGACACATATAACACACGCATACCAGCCAGACTGAGTGCAATTTGCAGAAGTAGTGTAGACTTGCCGATGCCCGGTTCTCCGCCAATAAGTACCAATGAACCCGCTACAATGCCACCACCCAGTACACGATTCAGTTCGGCATCGGTAGTTCGAACACGGGGTTGTTCTTCATAATTAATGGCATGAATTGCTTTAGGTTTAGCCGCAATTTTGAGTCCTCCCGGTCCTGATGATGGACTTCGCCAGCCACCCTTTTCGGGTTCGTCTTTCTGAACGAGTTCTTCAACAATTGTATTCCATTCGCCACACGAGGGACAACGCCCCATCCACTTAGCAGACTGATGTCCGCAACTCTGACAGAAATAGGTAGTTTTTAGTTTGGCCATTCGGGGTTAAATGAAGAATGTATAGTGGATAATGAATAATGAATTTATAGGCTGGTTAAACCCCAAAAGCATTTGTGAATCAAAGCTTCCGAAGCGCTTCAATTATGCATTATTCATTGGGCACTATACATTAACTATAACGCCGTTTACTCGAAATAAGTTGACTTTCTGTACCGTATTACCCCGATTCACGTTTAACAAACAGCACTATTATTTTACAGCCAGCTATGAAAAAAATCCTGCTTTTTACTTCCCTAATTTGTTTGCCTGCATTCACATTTGCTCAAGGCTTCCAGATTGGTATTAAGGGAGGGATAAATCTCTCCAAGCTTACCTTCGGCGATTTTGTCTCTACCGGAACAAACGCCAACGGCTCGCCCAACGTAAGTGTTGATGGTCAGACTTTCCGCAATAATTTACAGGCCAGTCTGGACAGCAAAATGGGAACGTCCTTCGGAATATATGCGCGATTTGGGCGTAACCTGTTCATACAACCTGAGTTGTTATATTCTACACGCTCAGGCTCGTTCAGTGTTATTCGAAATGGTCAGACCGAGACGTCAACCATAAAAACAACCAGCTTCGATGTACCGCTGCTCCTCGGGATTAAAGGTGGCCCCATACGCATAGTAGCCGGTCCGGTAGCTTCCTTCCGAATCAATGATAACCAGAGTTTGGGCGATGCGCTTAATCAATACACCAAAGGTTCTTTAAACGACGCCTGGGCGCAGGCTTATTACGGCTATCAGGTAGGCGGTGGTCTGGATATTGGTTCTTTTGGACTCGATGTTCGCTATCAGGGCAACATTTCGGATATTGCCGAAATTAAAGATAGCGGTGCCAAATTCAGTCAGGGTATGAAATCCTGGCAAATTACGCTGGCTTACCGTCTGTTCTAAGTCGTAAGTCACTTCCTTACATAAACAAACCGTTGCTGTCCGCTCCTTAAAGGAGTTTGCAGCAACGGTTGTTTCTTTCAAATTAACCCGTTAAATCTTAGAATCGATTTACATCAACGAATTTCATCTTAATTGTATAGCCGTTGCCAATATTGCGACAATTGGAACGAGATATCTTTCATTCGACGACGAGATATGGCTACTTCACGACCATCAGCTAAGCGTACCTGACGATCCCGTGTAAAGATGCTTTTTTGTACGTAAGCCAGATTGACAATATATGATTTGTGAATGCGTAAAAACATCGATCCATCTAATGTTTTTTCAAATTCTTTAAGCGTTTTTGACACTAAAAATCGTTTCCGATCTCGGGTGTGCAGAAACGTATAATTCCCCTCTCCTTGTAAACACAAAATATCATCCACCGAAATAAAAATTGTCCGATTCAGATAAGGTAATGCAATGCGTTGGGCACTACGCTGATAAGAAGAAGGAAAATGAGGGACAACGGAAAGTGGTTGGGCAGATGAAAATAATTTAGCTTCCATAGTAGAGAGTAGTTTTGGTTCGTTTTTTAGTTCCTGATTAGCGAAACAAAACTACTTGAAGCGTGCTGGTTGAAAAAAAACGACCTGATCAATAAGGGCCCTCACGTAGAGGTAACCAGTTATTAATCAGGTCGTTACAGATAAAATCTGTGTATTATTTGGGTGGATTTACCCACCCTATTGCGTAAAACTACGTAGTAAAGCAGGCTGTGAATTTGCGCTATAGTTTTCGGAAAAACCCCGCTAATTCAACTAGCTTAGAGCCACAGGCTGAAAAGTCCGAATACGATCGATAAACATTTGCGCACGCCGACGTGATATTTTTACTTGCTGTCCATCAGTCAACTCAAGTTCGCCTTCTTTCTTCACGAAAAACTTCCGTACAAAACCAAGATTTACAATGCAGGATTTATGCACCCGGACAAATGCCTGACCATCAAGCAAAATTTCGTATTCTTTTAGCGTACGGGATACCAACATTTTGGTACCATCTTTCAGAAAAAATTTGGTATAGTTACCGCATCCTTCTAATCGTACAATCTCATCGACAGATACTGTGCGTTTGCGGTCATAAAATGGAATGAGCAATTTCTGCAAACAGGTCGAATCGGCAATTTTTTCCACACTATTGTGGAAAGGCATGGACAGTGTGTCGAAAATAGAGTCGTTAGCGAATGCGTTCATAATCGTCTGGTTATATGTATGATTAGTACTACTTATGAGTTGATAGTCAGCCGATTAGTTTGCAGATTTAAATGCCGAATTAACTAGCTATCACTCATTCTCTATGGAATCAATCTACAAGAATCAGTCCTACTTAGTAAATCGCAGTCATATAATTACACATATTATTATAACTTATTAATAGTCAGCATTGATTTACCACTTAATCAACAAATAGCTAATTTCACTGACCAGTACAATTTTTCCCGTTTTTTACGCGAACTGGCCTGACTCACTCAGAGTCTTCTTCAACTCATTCGTACGCTCTTCCCAGTTTTGCCTACCTTTGTGAAAGCGAATAGCGAAACGAGTAGCGTATGCTGGATAAAGTAAAAGATCTCCACCTCGAGATTGATCAATATAACATTACATCGCCGGAACAATTAGAGCAGTTCCGCATGCGGTTTATCAGCCGTAAAGGCGTCATTACGGAGTTGTTCGAACAACTCAAAAGTGTTCCACAAGCCGATCGTCGGGCTGTTGGGCAAGAGCTGAATGGCCTGAAAAACCTGGCCCAGGAGCGCTTTGACAACTTCAGTCAACTCATTGACGAACAGCGGGCATCGGCCAATAGCGCTCCCCCTGTCGATCTGACTCTCCCTACGATTCCGAATCTAACGGGTACGCAACATCCGCTCACTCTGGTCCGCCAACGGATCATTCAGATTTTTGAACGGATCGGGTTTAACGTTGCCGATGGGCCCGAGATCGAGTCGGATTGGTACAACTTTGGGGCGCTCAACTTCCCCGACAATCACCCGGCCCGCGATATGCAGGATACGTTTTTTGTCGAAAAAGCCACTTCAGGCGAGACTTCGGCCGACATGCTGCTGCGGACGCATACTTCCAATGTACAGATTCGGCTGATGGAACGGCAGAAACCTCCAATCAGGTCTATTATGCCGGGACGTGTTTATCGAAATGAAACCATTTCGGCGCGGGCGCATTGTATGTTCCACCAGGTTGAGGGTATCTACATTGATCGAAATGTAGGATTCAAAGACCTGAAAGACACGCTCTATCATTTCGTAAAGGAGATGTTTGAACCCGGAACCCAAATTCGTTTCCGTCCATCGTACTTCCCCTTTACAGAGCCCAGCGCAGAAATTGACATTTCCTGTCAGATTTGTGGCGGTAAGGGTTGCAACATCTGTAAACATTCGGGTTGGGTCGAAATTGCCGGATCGGGCATGGTTGACCCACAGGTGATTGCTAACTGCGGCATCGACCCTGAAGAATACACAGGCTTTGCTTTTGGCATGGGCATTGAGCGCATCACCCAGCTAAAATATGTGGTAAACGACCTGCGCCTATACACCGAAAACGACGTGCGTTTCCTCCGTCAGTTTGAAGGACTTTAACCAATTGCGAATGAGTGAATGAGTGATTGAGTGAATAGCTGACGCACATTTTTATTCACTCAATCACTCATTCGCTCATTCACTCATTAACCATGTCTCCCATCCGCCTTTCTGATTTAGCGTTTACGCTCGAAGCCGTCATTGACGAAGCTTTCGGACAGAAGGCTGTGTGGGTCGTGGCCGAAACGAGCGATATTAAGAATTATCCAGATCGAGGCTATTGCTTTTTAACACTCGTAGAACGTGAATCTGCCGGACGCGAAACCTTGGCTAAACTCGATGCCTGTATCTGGCGACGAAATTATCATACCATTAGTGCCTTTGAACAGGCCACTGGGGTAGCTTTTGCCCGAAACATCCAGCTCTTACTGCTGGTATCGGTGAGCTTTAGCCCAGTATATGGGTTACGTCTGGAAATTTTAAAAATTGACCCATCCTATACGCTGGGCAATCTGGAACGAGAACGGCAGGCGGTTCTCGATTCACTGGTCAAGAATCACCCCGACCTTATCTGGGTCGAAGCCGGCCAATACATTACAGCCAATCAGTTGTTAGCACGGCCCGTTGTCTTTCAGCGAGTGGCATTGATTACAGCTCCGAATTCGGATGGCTGGCGTGATTTTCGACACGAGCTGGCACAAAACCCATTCGGCTACGATTTTGTAGTCGATGAGTTTTTAACCCAGGTACAGGGACAAGGGGCCGAACGGGCAATTTGTGGCCAATTAGAGCGCATTCGAACGAGTGAAGTAGCTTATGATGCTGTTGTCATCGTGCGTGGTGGTGGTTCACGATTAGATTTCGGTTCGTTCGATACGTATTTGATGGGCGAAACAGTAGCTGGGTTCCCGATTCCCATTCTGGCGGGCATTGGTCACGAGCGAAACGTGAGCATTACCGATTTACTATGCCATCAGAGTGTAAAAACGCCTACTAAAGCAGCCGCTTTTTTGATTGAGCACAATCGGCAGTTTGAAGCAGCCTTTCTCCAGTTACACGAACGAGTACGAATGGTTGCTCGCGAAGCACTACAAACGGCTCGGGAGAATTTAGATCGGGAAACAGAACGGTTACGCTTCGTAGGCCATACCTACTTTCGCGAACGCCATACCGACTTAACCGAAAAAGCCGTTACGTTGCGTCACCTCGACCCAGCGAACGTGCTTCGCCGGGGATACGCTTTATTGCTTCGCAACGGTCGGATACTCACCCAAACAGCTACCATCCAACCCAATGAAACGCTCCAGGTGCAAATGCACGATGGCAGTATTGGTATTAAAGTTATAGAGTTATAAAGTCATACAGGTATTGCAACGGCAACGGTATATAAACTTTATAACCATACAACTGTATGACTATTCAACTTTACAGAAAGAATGACTTATCAGGAAGCTTATGACCAACTGACTACGCTGGTCGACGAAATAGAGAATGACGAGGTGCCGCTTGATGAATTACCGGGCAAAATCAGGCTGGCTTCCGACCTAATTACCTTCTGTCAGGAACGGCTTCGGGCTGTGGAGACGGAGTATCAGGAAGTTATAGAAAGGTTACCCAAACGATAAATCGGTATTTTATTATTCTGGCATGCGCGACCTTTGCTAAACCTTGCCTAATTTTATCCCCAATGTAAACTTCGATGGTGCTTAGAGACCCGGTTTTGGTTGTGATGTAAGCGATAAGCACCTATTTTCTGCCTGATTGAGTCTGTTGATTATATGAATTTATTTGCCAATCTAACGAATGTATTAAACTCGGACGTTCTGTCGCGTATCGCTACATACATCGACGAACCCACCGAAAAAACCACTAAAGCCGTTAACGGGCTTGTCTATACCATTATAGGTGGACTGATGAAACGCACAACCAGCGAAATTGGCGTTAATCAGCTCTACAATCATATACAGAAAGGACGGTATGACGGCAGCCTGACTGAAAATCTGCCGGCTGTATTAAAAGACGCTGCCCTCACAAACACGCTTATTACTCAGGGGAATGATGTGATCAGCCATCTGTTGCCCGCCATGAAAAGCTCAATTGGCAGTATGATTTCGGGCTATGCTGGCATTCGCAATTCATCGTCCATTGGCTTGTTAGGGTTAACGACAACGATCGTACTGCATGTGCTGGGGAAGCAAGTTAAAGACCAGAAATTAGATGCCGACGGGTTGGCAGCGTCCTTATTCAGCGAGCGTGACGCGTTTGTTAATGCTGTACCAGAGGACTTTATGCCTCAACTCGTCGAAAAAGTAGGATTGCATCAGGTGGTAGCTGGCTTAGCTATGCCCGCTCGTCGGACAACAGCCGAATCGTCGGGACGAACGACAACCACAGTTACTCGCCCCGCCATCAGCTACGAGCCTGCCGATGACTCTGACTCAGAAAACGAAACCTTAACAAAGTGGGGTGTTGGTGCCTTAATCGCTGTAGCGCTGGCTGTGGGTGGTTATTACCTGTATCAGAACACGCAAAAGTATTCGAATGGCGAAGAAGCTATAGATGTCACATCAATGGCGGATACGCTTCAGACCGATACCGTTGCGCGATCGTTGGCTGTTCCTAAAGACTCAACAGCGAAAACGGCCTCTAAGCCCACACCAGCCACAGCAACAACTACACTGGGAGCGGCTACATCGGCAGTTGCAGCGGGTGGCCTAACGCAGCAACTAGCGCCTTATCTTGGCAATGCGGCTTTGCCCAAAGGACGCGTATTTCCGTTAACCGGAATAACCTTTCAACCCGGTTCGCTATCCATGGCGGCTGGTGCTCAGGCTACTGTCAATGAATTGGCAACGATTCTGAAAACGTATCCTCAGCTCCAGATACAACTTGTTGGGTACGCCAATGACGCTACAGGCGAGTTTACTAACAAAAGTTTGTCGTTTAAGCGGGTAAATCAGATCAAGCAGCAATTGATGGCGTCGGGTATTAATTTTATGCGAATTGATGCCATTGGGCGTGGCACAGGAGTGGCCAAAGGCGATACCTCCCGCATTCCCAAACCAACCCTCAAAAAGATTGATTTGAAAGTAGTTGTAAAATAAGTATCTGTTTTCATCAATAGATTTTAATCATAAAAAAGCCATTCCTGTGCACAGGAACGGCTTTTTTATGACCCACTCTTTTAGCCAATTCAGTCAGGCATGTTTAGAAATCTATCTATTTTCTCAAAACAACTTCTGGCGGTCACAGTTCATAACGGGTAGTAACGAACAACTAACGGTTATGAACACAGGAACAGGAAAAACTGCTCTGATCACCGGTGCCTCTAGTGGCATTGGCCAGGAACTCGCTAAACTGTTTGCTCAGGATGGCTATAACTTAATATTGGTGGCCCGAAGCGACGATAAGTTGGATCGGTTAGCCGATGTGTTTAAAAGCAACTACGGAACCCAGGAGATTACGGTCATCGGTAAAGATCTGGCGACTGAAGACGCTGCACAGGATGTCTACAATCAGGTAAAAGCCAAAGGTCTTGCCGTCGATGTGCTGGTCAACGATGCGGGCGTAGGTTTATACGGTCTCTTTGCGACTGATACTGATTGGGAACGAGAGAAAGCGATGATTCACCTCAACGTCCTGACACTGACGCAGATGACGAAGCTTTTTCTGTATGACATGCTTGCGCGCAACGAGGGCAAAATACTCAACCTGGCTTCTTTACTATCCATCACGCCTACCCCACTGATGGCCGTTTATGCAGGCACGAAGGCGTATGTCTACAACTTCACCCAGTCGCTTATCAACGAAGTAAAAGATACTAACGTAACCATCACGGCGCTTTTACCAAACGCGACCGACACCGACTTCTTCTTTAAAGCGGGTGCCGAGAATACCAAAGTAACCGATGAGGTGCAAGACCCGGTTATGGTTGCCAAAGCTGGTTATGATGCGCTTATGGCGGGCAAGTCCAAAGCTATTCCGGGTGGTTTGAAGAATAAATCGTACGAGGTGTTGTCCTATGTAGCGCCACAAGAAACCCTGGCGGCCGTTATGCGCGATAAGATGAAGCAAAAACCAGAGCCCGACGAAAACGAACCCAAAATTTCATTAGCCTGGGGAATTGGTTTCGGTATTGCGGTGATTGCCGGAATCGCATTAACAATTGGCTACAAGAATACAAGCGATTTCAAAAAGGCAAAGTACAAGTACAAAGCGAAATCGGCGGGCGCTACATTGTCTGACACGTTCTCGTCCCTATTGGATACCGTAGTCGATTCGGTAGTTGATGCCTACCAGAACACGAAGGCCAAAGCTGAAAAGGTTGTGTCGAAAGCAGAAGATGTGGAAGAGGAAGTAGCTGCCTAATTGACTATACCGCATGAAAAACTCTTCATTCTGGCGAATTGCGACAGCCGCCTTCGCCGTTGGCAGTATTATTTACACAACCGTATCGAGCAGTCGGGCACGACAGGAAAGTAAGGCTCGAAAAGAAGCCGAAAAAGGCGGACTGGCCTACGAATACGATGTACCAGTAGAATATGAGCAAGTGTTTGAAAAGAACATGATCGTTCCGGCAGGATGGACCTTTGGTGCTGTGTGGTCTACTATTTACTCCGGTTTGACGGCTCTATTAGTACACCAGGCATTGCCTTCGCAGGAGCATAATCCCCGCTACGAAAAGGCGTTGCCCTGGTGGTGGGCTAGCTGGTCGCTCAACGCCATTTTTGGGCGCTTCTTTTCGGAGAATGATCCACGGAGTATCGTTATTTCCGACCTCACTACGAAGTTTAATCTACCCGCAGCGTTGGCGTTACACCAGAGCCTGGAAATCGGTAAAACCGATGTGCCCTCGCCTGAAAAATACCTTCGCATTCCGGTCAGCCTTTATGCAGGCTGGCTCACGGCCGCTACCGTTGTGGGCACGCCCAACACAATACTAACGCTGAATGCCTGGAAACCCGATGAAGAACGCGATGAGCCTATATCAGCAGGTATTCTGGCCACTACAGCACTGGCAGGCTATTTCATTGCCCGACGGCTGAATGATCCGTGGTACATGCTCCCATTTGTAGCTGGTTTTGCCGGAATAGCCAGCCGACAGTGGTCGAAAGAGCCTATTGTTGGACAAACAGCTGGTGCACTGGCAACGGCTTATGCCGCTTTACTGGCTTACTGGCTCCCCAAAGGCAAATTTCACGACTACGACAACTTTGTTGTGTACGATGCTGAAGCCGAAGTACTGGCAGGCCCCGTTGAAACCAGAGAGCCTCATCAGGCCGAAATCGCCCGCGAGCGCATGAAACCTATAGAAGCTGAAGGGTTGGATTAAGGGACGTTACATTCATTACAAAGTGCATCCTGACTACGGTGAGGGTGCGCTTTTTTGTGGTTTAGGGCTTTTGCTTATAAGGCCTCGTTGACTAATGAGCATTCAACCCCGCTAGGGGTGGCCAGTCAATAGAATCTCGTTCAAGTTGCACACAATTAAAGCCCCTTTAGGGGCGACCGAATTACTACTATGATTGGGGTCGCTCCTAACGGAGCTAGCTATTGAATATGATCGACTTTACAATTGAGTAAGGACAATTGTGATGCTTTCGCTTACCTCAACCGTCTAAGGATTATAAATCCTTGAACTATGCCTAACACTTATACCCAGCTTTATGTCCAAATTGTCTTTGCTGTTAAAGGGCGTCAAAATCTTATTTCCAGTGAACACAAGAATGACCTGCATAGCTACATAACCGCCATTGTCCAAAACCGCGGAGCTAAGTTATTAGCCATCCATTGCATGCCTGATCATGCTCATTTATTCATTGGTTTTAGGCCCACGCTTACCATATCTGATTTAGTGCGAGATGTAAAGGCTGATATGGTCCTAAAAATCCGGACACGAAACTTTTTTAACTTCGTGTACCATGAACCAAT
>NZ_BAAHBI010000040.1:0-136622 GCF_054776755.1 Spirosoma litoris
CCGGGCGTTGTCGAAGGTAAAAGCGATCAATAATCTGTCAACCTATTTTAGGACGGGTCAAGATGAAGAACGACGCAAAGAAAAGGATCAAAAAGAACAGGCAGGAAGTGGGCCCGAGTCCCATTAGCACGAAGCTCATCAGGCCAATCCAGCTACCCACCGTGAATTGGATCGCCGTGGTGGGCGCTGTTTTCCGGGCGAATAGGTACACGATGAGGAAACTAATACCGTAGATTCCTCCAAAAACAATGGCCTGAAAAAATGTGTCCTGATCCATGCGATGAGTTTATGAAAACGCTAGAAAACAACCAGAATCAACAGGATGAGTAAGGTGATGGCCAGTAAGGCAATCCAGTCAAAACGTTGTTCCAGGAATCGCCTGATCCCGCCTTTAGCGGGCTTCGATAAGCCCAGTTTGTTGAAATTCTCTCCCCTCTCCATGCCGTGTTTTGTTGTTTGATGGTTATTGTCCAATAAAATTAATACGACCATGACCACTGATTTTGCGAGGTTGATAAGTGGAGGAAACCCATCGGAAACCGGCAGAAGTGGCTTTGTATGCGGTTGTAAACTCGATTTTGCCAACACATCGGTTAAACATTAGTTGTCTATCTAACTGCTTGTCTGTCACCAATCTCAATGTATGAACCAATCACTAATTAAGCACCGGACACTGGGCGTTACGTTTAACGCTACTAGTACGTGCGTGCGTGTCTGGGCTCCTCAGGCGCAATCGGTTGAGCTTCGCGTTTACAATCGAGAGCTAACGATGCCGCTTCAAAACGATGGTAATTACTGGCAAGCGAACGCCAATCAACTCCAGCCCGGCGATACCTATAAATTTGTCCTGAACGGAACCCTCGAACGACCCGACCCGGCATCACTGGCACAGCCTGATGGCGTGCATGGTCCATCACAGGCCCTTGATGTCACGGCGTTTGCATGGACGGATGCCAATTGGCGTAATCTGCCACTGGAAGATTACCTGATTTACGAGCTTCATACGGGAACATTCACGCCCGAAGGCACCTTTGCGGGTATCGAAAGCCGATTGGATTATTTGCGTGAACTGGGTATCAATACGATTGAAATCATGCCCGTGGCGCAGTTTCCGGGTACGCGCAACTGGGGCTACGATGGCGTTTGTCCTTATGCCGTGCAGTATTCGTATGGGGGCGCTGCCGGACTTCAGCAATTAGTGGACAGCTGCCACCGGAAGGGGCTGGCCGTTGTGCTTGATGTGGTCTATAACCACATGGGGCCCGAAGGAAATTACTTTGGTGATTTTGGCCCATACTTCACGACTCGGTATCAGACGCCCTGGGGAAACGCGCTCAACTTTGATGGTGACTATAGCGATAGCGTGCGTCGGTATTTCGTCGAAAATGTGTTAATGTGGTTTCGGGATTTTCATATTGATGCCTTACGGATTGATGCGGCCCATGCAATTCACGACGCTCGGGAAACCCATCTGTTACGCGAGATCAAACTGTACGTCGATGAGTTGATGAGCCAGACCGGGCGACAACATTACCTGATTGTTGAGTCAGATCAGAACGATACGCGCTTTATTCAATCACTGGCCGATCAGGGCTATGGTATGGATGCTCAGTGGAACGATGAGTTTCATCACGCCTTACGGGTAGCGGCCGGGGGCGAACGAAAAGGCTATTATGCTGACTACAATGGAATTATGCACCTGGCAAAATCGTACAAAGATGCCTATGTATATGATGGTACTTACATGCCCCGCCGTGCCCGGATTGTCGGGAAATCAACGGCAGGACATGCTGGACGACAATTCGTGGTTTTCTCTCAGAATCACGATCATATTGGCAACCGAATGTTGGGCGAGCGACCTAGCCAGCTCGTGAGCTTTTCCATGCAGAAACTGATGGCAGGAGCCGTTATCAGTAGCCCATACTTGCCGATGCTGTTTATGGGCGAAGAGTGGGGCGAATCGAATCCGTTTTTATACTTTGTCAGCCATTCTGATCCGGCTCTGATTGAAGCGGTTCGTCAGGGGCGCAAGCGGGAATTTGCCGCTTTTCAGACACCTATTCCCTCGTCCAGTACGCCCGTGCCGGGTGAAGTGGTTTCCAGTATAGACTTACTGGACGCGCAGGATGAACGAACATTTGAGCGGTCGAAATTGCAATGGTCATCACTGGCAAAAGAACCTCACCAAACCCTCTTTCGCTACTACCAAACCCTGCTCGCCTTGCGAAAGCAGTCATCGTTACGTCACCCCGACCGTGAATCGGTGGCTGTGGTAGCCGATGAGGTGCAGCAAACGCTCACGTTGTTTCGTCAGCATAAGCAGTTGCAAAAAGGGCAGTTGGTAGAATCGGAAACAGTGGTCTGTCTGATGAATTTCTCGAAGGAAACCCGGTCCTTTACGCTACCCACTGCTGAGCGACAGTGGCAAAAGCTGTTGGACTCCGCCGATCCGCAATGGCTAGGTTCTGTACCGGCACCAATGACGCTCGCTGGAAATGAATCTGTGGTGGTTCAGGCGGAATCTATCCTGATTTATACGAGTAAATAATGGTTTAATCCCCTCTCACCAATCGAAGAGTCGTCACCGCGTGAGAAAATAGCACGACTGGAACAACAAAGCCGGGTAACCAGACATAAGGAAATTTCAGGATGGCGACATTGGGCTGGTCGAAGGCGAGTTGCTCGAAGGGAAAAGGTGTGGCTAGGAGGGCGTGCCCAACAATATTCAATACTGATCCTAAAGCCAGTACATTCCAGAACAATAACCATCGGGGCGATACCTTTTTTTGAACAAAGGCGTAGTAGCCAATGAGGGGCGCTGTTAAACCGGCCAGAATATCATAGTTGCCACCTTCAAAAGTCATGAGTTGAGGCACCTGCTGATACATGAATAAAGCATACAGAGTTAACTCGACCGGTACGCGCACGGTGTGCAGAAAGGTTAACCTCGACAAGGGTAACTGGCTAATCCAAAGTCGCCCTTGTGCGGTAACCAACAAGCCGATTATCAACAATAAAGGTGGTCCAAGAACCAGAATAAAATGAGGAGGTTGGGCGTCGAGTTGCTGGAAGAAGTTACTATAGGCCAGCGTTGCCAGAATCGCCAGCCAACTGATACTCACAATAAGGAATCGTGTCGCACTTCGGGTAGAAGCTTGGCGGATGGCCAGATAGAGCATGACCAAGGCGAAGAGTGTAGTTGCCGCAAAAAAGAGCACTAGCCAGATGGGCGTGGCTTCGTATAAATGCGAGAGATTGGGTTTCATAAGGTATGTGGTTTCAGCAGGCGACCTTGCCTGTTGTCACAAAGGAAACCAGCCTTATTGACGTCTGTACGCTGAATTGGTCGCTACGTTGACGAATGGTACGCAAAAGAAGTATGAATGGTCAGTGTACGGTTGCCGTCTGTAACCATTTCTTGAGTTCGAGGCTTCGGTAGCGACTCACGATGACCTCCTGATTGGGTTGTTGCTTATGCAGGGAGGGCACAAGCGTAACTATGAGTTTGCGATTGACATCGTCCTGAACGGCCCGAACCGCGTTTAAGCCAACCACAAACTGTCGACTGAGCTGGAAGAAATAACGAGTATCCAAACGATCTATTAGTTGGGTAAACGAAGAATAGCGGGTTGTTAGTTGCTGACCATCGGCTTTAACGAGCAGCACCAGGCCACCCGTTGAATAAAAATAAGCAATCTCATTAGCTGGTAGTCGCAATTGGCCCGTGCTGACTTCAATCGAAATAATCGAAGGCAATGACGTTAGTGGAATGCCCGCCGTTGATTCTGATGAGGAATTGGCCGAAAGAGGTTCATTGAACTTTTCCCGTTCGGCAAAAAAAGCCTGCAAAATATACAGTCCCGAATAGCCTCCATTGACCAGTGTTGCCAACGTAATACAAACGACAACACCTCGAAGAATGATAAATACAGGCGGCCAATGCTGCATGTAAACCCGCTGGGCCAATGGGAAAATGATGGCGAAAGTCAGGAGGGTTGCCAATCCGCCTAGCAGTATCTGTGCCAGCAGCCGCCGAACGGGGTTTTCCCAGAAGGGGAGCCGATTATCCAGCCAGCGGAAAATGAACAGATTGACCTCCCAGCAGGAGAACATAACCGTAGCCACCGTCAGAAAATACCCCCACGGAAATTGGTAACCAGACTGGCCGGGAAATACCTGACTAAACACCACATGCGATGCCACCAGTGCCGCAATCGGAATCGCGGTGATCAGAAAGATGATATGCTGTTGGCGTGTAAGGGGAGACATGGTAGCGATCTATGCTCACAAAACACTACTCGACTTTGTAAGCAACCAGGCTATTTTTATAAAACGTTGGAACAATTAGTAGCTTTTTCTTGGCAATGTAATCAATATCTGCTGCGTTGATTTTTTCGGACCGCGTATCTAACAATTGTTCTTTTGTGCCATCGGCATTCACATGGAATAACTGGCCGTTCCAGTCTGACACAAAGTAATTCCCCTTTCCTGCTGGCACGATGCCATCTGTATTGGTCATGCCATCGGCTATTTTCGTGATTACTTTTGTCGCCAGGTCAACAGACTGCAAAGCGCCTATTTTGGTGCTTCCAATCAGGAGCTTATCCTTGTCAACAGCCAGTAAACCATTGGGTTTATTGAGTTGCTCCCCATCCAGAAAAACCTCCCATTTGCCGTCCTTCAATCGGTATACTTTATCATTTCTATTATCCGAAACATATACGGTGCCATCTTTCGCTACCGTCACGTCATTTAAATACCCATCTTTCCCAACGGCATCCCAGGTTTTTTCGGCCTGGCCATTTTCCGTATTAATACAAACCAGCCGATACACATCTGTCACGTAAAGCTTCTTTTTGTAGAGGCCCATTCCCTTAGGTGCATTCAGGCCAGATGTCCAGCGTAGGTTTTCAATTGTACCATCCAGCAATACTTTCGAGATAAAACCGCTTCCATCGAGGGCATCGGGTTTACCGTCGATATTAGCTACATACAGCGTGTGTTTACCATCGTACAGGACCGACTCCGGGGTACGAAGTGTTGTATCCGTTTGCCAGGCTTTCACCAGTTTTATCGGTTTCGGACGAGCTGCTGAAGGCGTCAGTGCGAGGAAGAAACTTCCCGTAATTAACACAAGACTTGTTAACGTATACTGATTCATGCTTTTGATTATCAGTTAATTAAAAAAAATAGTTGTAACATGCCGGGTCTACTCTTATTCTACAGTGCATATATAGAATAGGCAATATAACTTTTCTAATCGGCTATTAATTTTCGATTCTAACGTAGAAACAATCTAAAAACGAGGGTGTTTTAAATCCTGCACGCTAAAAAAATCAGGTTATGGAAAATTACCAGTCCCTCGCTTCGCAGGTGCAGACACCGGTCGGGCAACTCAAGGAAAGCATCCGAGATATGATCCGGCTGCAACGTGATTATCAACTTTCAGACGAGTTGTTCTGGGAAGTTTTTAACGCTCGCGTTCTGCTCAACGAACAGATTGATGTGAATGCCTTCCTGAGCGATCTGAACGCGCCAGTCGCTCTAGCTTAACGAAACCCTTCCATTGTCAAGAGTTGTCAAGTATGGTCAAGAATTGCCAGGTATAGTCATAAAGTGTACTACTGACTGACAAGTCTTGACCATATTTGACAATACGCCTAGCTCAACCGCACCGCAAACAATTCTTTTGACTTGGCGTATACGTACGCGACGACAAATAATGTAACAACTCCCCCCAAAGCAACCGACGGTACTGCACCGAGCAGCCGGGCCAGCAACCCTGATTCAAAAGCCCCGATCTCGTTGGATGAACTAACAAAGATTCCATTCACAGCTGCTACGCGCCCACGCATATGATCGGGTGGGAAAATCTGTAAAATTGTTTGCCGGATAATGACACTCACACTGTCGAACGCGCCCGTTAAGCCTAACATCAGGAGCGATAGGTAGAAGTTGGTGGACCACGCAAACACAATGGTGGCGATGCCAAAACCAGCTACGGCCAGCAACATATTTCGCCAGGCATTGTGCGTTGGCGGATGTTTGGTCATGTAGGCCATCGTAAGCAGGGCGCCTACAGAAGGAGCAGCCCGCAGGAATCCCAGGCCTTCAGCCCCTACTTTTAAAATATCTTCGGCAAAAACGGGCAGAATGGCTACCACACCTCCAAACAGTACCGAAAACAGATCGAGCGAAATGGCATAGAGGACAATCTGGGTTTTGAAAACAAATCGAAAGCCTTCGGTCAGGCTTTCCCGAAGGCCCATAACTGGTTCATTACTAACAGGTACAGGCTTGCGTTTAATGAGCGTAATGAGTACGTAACAAATCACCAATAACGCAATGACCACAATCAGCGAATTATCGAAACCAACCCAGCTGTACAGAAAACCGGCTAAACCCGGCCCAACAATGGCCCCGGCCTGCCAAAACGAACTACTCCAGGTAGCCGAGTTTGCATAAAGTTCGCGGGGGACCAGAAACGGTTTTAAGGATGAGCTGGCTGGCGAGTAAAAGCCCTTGGCGGTGCCAATCAGCATGAGAACTCCATAAATAGTGGCTAATCGGGCTGTTTGTGATAAACCAGCTACGATAGACGGTTGGAACACTAAATATAGAATGACCGAGCCAAGCAGAATGACCAACAGGCTCCATTGTAAAATGCTTTTCTTATCGCGTCGATCGGCCAGGTGTCCACCAAATAATGATAGGGCAATAAAAGGGATTGCCTCGGCTAATCCCACTAAACCCAGCATGAGCGGGTCGTGCGTGAGTTTATACAGCTCATAACCAAGCGTAACTTCCTGAATCAACAGTGTAACTGTAATCAGAAAGCTGTTCATAACGAAATAGCGAAATTCAGGAATTCGGAGGGAGGCAAATGAGTCGTTGGGAGGCTGTTGAACCATAGTCACACAAACCGTAGATTTACGGCTTTATTAGTTAGATAAGCAACCGAAAACAATGGAATCTCCGTTCCGAACAAGGGTAAAAATTTGTTGCATCAGCAGTGTCGATGAAGCGCAACAGGCCGTTCAACTCGGAGCCGATGCCCTTGGTTTAGTGGGCCGAATGCCTAGTGGCCCTGGCGTGGTTGCCGATGATATAGCCGCTCAAATTGTTCAAATTACTCCTCCGCCTGTAGCAACTTTCATGTTGACCAGCGAGACTAACCTTGCTGCTATTATTGCTCACCAACAACGAGTTGGTGCCAATACAATTCAACTTGTCGATGCCGTGCCACCCGATACGTATGCTCAATTGCATAAGGCCTTGCCTACTATAAAGGTTGTTCAGGTGATCCACGTCATTGACGAACGAAATCTTGACGAAGCGCTAGAGGCCGTTCAGCTTGGCGTCGATGCGTTGCTGTTGGATTCGGGCAATCCAAATCTGGCCGTAAAAGAGTTAGGCGGCACGGGCCGGGTGCATAACTGGCAGGTAAGTCGAAAAATTGTTGAACAGTCGAGGGTTCCCGTATTTCTGGCCGGTGGCCTAATGCCCGGTAATGTGCGCGAAGCTATTGACAGCGTACAGCCTTTTGGCCTCGACATTTGCAGCGGTGTCCGAACAAATGGCAAATTGGACGCTCAGAAACTCGAAGCGTTTATGAAGATGATAAACTAGCAGGGGGCAAGGTGCCTGGAGCAGGGACTAGCAAACCACGCTCCATGCACCCTGCTCCACGCTATAACACAAAAAAGCTCACACCAATCGGCATGAGCTTTCTGATTGTTACCGGGAGCCCGATTAGGCAACGGTAATTTCCTTCACCAACTTCTCTTCCTTCACTTCTATTTTAGGTAACTCTACCGTCAGGATACCATCGGTATAAGCGGCTTTGATACCATCAGCATTTACAGTTTTAGGCAGCTTGAAACTGCGTTCAAACGAGGTAAAGCCAAATTCTTGACGGGTGAATTTATCCGTCGTTTCTTCGTTTTTTACTTCCGACTGATACCCAATCGTCAGTTTGTTATTTTCAACGTTAATTTTCAAATCCTCTTTCTTCAAACCAGGCGCAGCCAGGTCAAGAATAAACGCCGTTTCAGTTTCCTTTACGTTTACGGCGGGTACGTTTGGCGTCGTGTTTTGGTAACGATTAATTACCGGACGGCTATAAAATGGGTTAAAGAAAGTAGGGAAGTTGTTATATCGAACTAAGGTTGCCATTTGCTTATTTGGTTTATTGGGTTGTTTATAATCAAACACATACATCCTTAGTCAAATGCTGTACCAATACGATTTAAGCGTTATATTAATGCCATTTTGACATAAAAATCAATAATATGGTAATTAATTACGACAAATTGTCTGCTTTTTATTTCTAGATGACTCATTTGGCAGGTTTTACTAGTGCTGTTCCAATTTAGATTCTATAGATTCTTTTGTCTCTATCGTTTCTGATTATCAGCATAATAGAATCGGGAGAAACATCTAGAATCTATTTTGCCAAAGCACTAGGGAGATGTCCACTATTCATAGAAGCCTGTTCTAAGACCTATACCAGCTTCATCATTTTATCATATTGTCAACTTGGCTAAGCGGCAACAAAAGCCTAATTTTAGCCCCCTTAATACGACTCACCCAAACTTCTGAACTACCTATTATGAAGCGACTTATATTGCCGCTGGTCACGCTACTGCTATGCACTAGGCTGACTATTTCTGTTTCCGCCCAACAAACCGCCGTTGATTTCTTCGAAAATGGCATCGCTAAAAGCAAAGCCAACGATTTTACAGGAGCCTTACAGGCCTTTAGTATGGCCATCACCATGAATCCCGATAATTCGGCGAGCTATTACAACAGAGGGCTAGCCAAAGCTAATTTGAAAGACCATCGGGGAGCCATTCTGGATTACGATCGCGCTATTGAACTCAATAGCAAAGACGCGTTGGCCTACTTAAGCCGGGGCGTCAGCAAAAGCAAACAAGATGATCATCGAGGTGCATTACTGGATTTCAGTCGCTCTATTGAACTAAACCCCGACGACGCACAAGCTTATTATAACCGGGGAGTGAGTCGGAGCCGTATTGATCAGTACCGAGGTGCTCTGACCGATTTTACCAAGGCCCTCGAACTAGACCCAGGCAATGCTCAAACCTACTATGTCCGGGGTGTTACGAAACAGAAATTAGAAGACTTTTCTGGTAGCCTGCCCGACTTCACGAAAGTAATTGAGCTTACCCCAAAACGTTCACAAGCGTATGCCGGACGAGGTATGTCGAAAGTTGAACTGAACGATTTTGCGGGAGCCGTAATCGATCTAAACAAAGCCATTGAACTGAGCCCCGAAGATGGTGAATCGTTCTTTTATCGGGGTTATGCCAAAAGTAAACTGGAAGATTATAAAGGTGCCCTGCCCGATTATGATAAAGCAATAGCCCTCAAAGGCGACAACTACCGGGCTTACTATGGACGAGGTTTCTGCCGTAGCAAACTAGGCGATCAGAAAAGCGCCGTTCAGGATTTCAATCAGGCTATTGATATAAACAATGCTAATACCGATTCGAAAATCGTTTACAGTGGCAAGATCAGTCGTGTTACGCTCGACAAGCTACGCGATGTGGTACAGGAGCGCAACAAAATCAATGAGTTGGGTAGCGAACGTGCTGAGGCCTATTTCAGTCGGGCTGTTAGTAAAAACAAACAGGGCGATCAGAAATCGGCTATTATCGATCTAAACAAAGCCATTGAGCTTAGCCCAACCTATGCCGAAGCCTATTTTAGTCGTGGGCTGATCAGGTCGGCACAGGGCGATCAACGGGGAGCTGTTATGGATTGCAATAGTGCGATCAAGCTAAACCCACGCTATGCTGAAGTGTACTACATTCGGGGCATTATCAAGCACAGCCTTGGCGATGAGAACGGCGGTTGCCTGGACCTTTCTAAAGCTGGTGAACTAGGCTATAATCCAGCCTATAAAGTGATTAGTGATTACTGTAATTAATCACTAGAGTTGATTTAATCAAACCTTTGATCATTTTGTGTGATCCCGATGGGACGGTCGGCCGCAGCCGTCAGGATCACACAAAATGGCATCATTAAAATTAATTCTGCGTGATTACTGCACTACTGGGCGTTTTCAGTCGGCGGGGGCACGCCGAATCGCTTTTGCGCTCCTTTTAGTTCTCCGTGCGAATGGATAAGGAGAAACGTAAGCAACGCGAAAAACGCCAGTAGTCCACCAAAATTGATCGCCCATTTTTTAGGTGCGAGGGGCTTCGGTGTAAAGATAGATTGGGTTTGGCCGATCAGAAAGGCGACTACTATCCAGTTGGCGATGTATAAGTATTGCTCAATTCGATAGCCACTCATAAAGGCACCCGTAATCAATAAACTGAACATGATGTACAGGCCCCAATGGCCAAGAAAAAGGGCAAAAACATCATTTTGTGAGTAAGAGACCGGATTGGATCTGTTCTGATAAAAATGGAACCAACACCAGACCGTCATGGAGAGCACCATACCAATTGACACCAATTGAACACCCCAAAGAACGGGACTTTCCGGAGCGACGTCGATTTTGCTGAAAATTTCCTGAAGGCGTTCCAAATCAAACGATTGCTGCCAAACGATGTAAGGGATCACCAGCATCACCATCAGTAAAGGAAACCAGACCTGTATTTTTGGCTGTGTCGGTTCGTTCGGTTCCCATTCGGAGGTAAGGGTTCCGTAGGCCATGCCCAGGCCACCGAAAAAGCCCAGCGAATATTCCATAACGTTCCAGAAATTGAATTTGATTTCGGTCAGATGACCCAGAACCTGGAGAAAATTACCGAAAGCAAAACCAAAGCCACCGCCTAAACCGGCAAATACAGCTACGCGTAAAGCTGAATAGGATCGATGACGTACTAAATACCAGGTCAGCGCTACAGCCCCTCCGAAGCAGGCTGCCCACGTTTCGGAACGGGGTGGGGTCATGCGCCAGTCGAATTCTTCAATGATGAAAAAGTAAAACACCACTGCACCGACAACCATTTCAACGATTACAGTAGACCACTTCACGGGTTGGTTCGTCGAGTCGGTTAGGGCTAAGCCAAATAACCCCCCGCCCAGAAAACCATACAATCCTCCGATGACAAACAGCATCGTTAGTCCGTAGAACACATTAATAAATTCGGTGTCTCGACCATACCCTACCACAATGCCATAGCTTGCCAGCCCACCCAGTCCCCAGCCAATAGCGCCAGCCAGGGTGACAGCAAACACCTTGGCGTACCAATCGGTGCGTTTGGCAACGAGCAAAACACTCAGCGAACCAATGGCACCAGCCCAGGCGGCACCGTATTCATGGCCAAATTGCCCACGAATAGCCCAGGCTGTTCCTAGCGACAAGCCCACCATGAGCATGGCAAAGGAAAGGGATTTATTTTTCATACAGGAAAACGGTGATTATGAGTTTAGTAGCATCTTTTGATATACCGGATTCGGGTACGAACGGGCTATTTTGTACGAAAAAATAGCCCGTGTCCATAACATACTATGGACACGGGCTGAGGATACGGCTTGATCTACCGACGCTACGCTGTTTGATCCCTACGGGATAGTTGCTCGATTAATTAATAAAACCCAATGAAGATTTTCGGAAAGCCGATATTCATGACCCCTTTGCATAGTCAAATGAAGGCTCACTGCCAAATACCGTAGTTAGATGCTCGGGGCTAGGTTTGCGTTGGGCGGTAAGCTTACTCACCAACACATAAGCGATAAACGAAGCGATAAACGCCGGGAAAACCTCATGAATATCACCGAGGCTTTCATACCGGGTTCGGACACCGAATCGCCAGATGATATTGACGACGATGCCGGCTATCATAGAGGCTATCGCACCCAGATCGGTTCCCCAGCGAAAATACAATCCGCCAAAGATGGTTGGGAAGAAACTCGCTACGTAAACCGAGCCCGCAAAGGCCGACAGTTCGACAACATCGGCGGGTGGAAAAATTGTGAAATAGTAGACGATGATGCAATAGAGCAGCATCACAACCTTCGTTCGGGGAATGATCCGTTCGGTCGGCATGGGTTTCCAGACATTCCAGATGTCCTTGACAAGTGTAGTGCCAACCACCAACGTTACCGACGCCAACGCGGCCATACCGGCGGCAAAAAGCCCCATCAGGCAGATGCCACTGATGAGCGGATTGTTGAATTTTTTAAGCATGAAGCCCACCACTTCGTCGGTGTTGTTGATAAGTTGCGCGGCTTCTTCGGTGGTCACCATCCCGTGTACCAGTGCACCCAACCCCATCACGCACACCAGCGAAACGCCCATGAAAATAGGCGTCCAGGTCATGGCGAATTTCATCCCCTTTTTGTCTTTGACCGTATAGAAACGAATCAGTAGTTTGGGTTCGGAGATCTGTTTCATTCCTATCGACAGGCCAATGCCGACGATATAGGTAAACGATGTCAGTTGACCAAACGTAACCAGCCCGTTACCAATGGGCGTCCCCTTTTTAGAAACATGGTCGACCACTGCGATTTTGGCCATCAGGACATCGTATCCACCCACATATACGAAGGGAAGAGAGACCATTACAATGGCAACGATAAACATCAGAATGCCCTGAACCGCGTCGGTCCACATGATGCCGTACATGCCGCCCGCAATGGTGTAAAAGCAGGTGAAGAAGAGCATGAATGCGGCTCCGTAGGCGTAGGGAATGTCTAAAAGTGTATGGAGCAGATGGGCGCAACCTTTGGCAATGCCGGTCATATACCAGACCGTGGCAAACAAAATAATCACGGCCGATAAGACCCGAATACTCCGCGAAAGCTGGCTCTGGTAACGCAACTGGAAATAATCGGGTACGGTAAACGACTTAAGCCGGATGCTCTGATTACGCATTCGGGGCCCTAAAATCTGCCAGGAAATGATGCAGAAAACGGCCCAGAATACGCCCACCCATGTCCAGGATAATCCATACCGGAACGATTCGCCCGCTTGCCCGATGTAGGTATTCGTACTGACAAACGTAGAAAAGAAGGCCAGCGAAACCACCCAGCCGGGTATCCGTCGGTTAGCCACGTAATATTCACCGACGGTTTTACTGGCCTGTCGTTGCAGATACCAGCCAAACGTAATCAGCAGGATTAGATACACAACCATGCAAAGCAGCACAGTAGCATGTTCGGAGAAGTAGGACATAAGGAGGGAGGAAAGGAATTAGGGGGAGGAAAGGGAGTAAGGGGAAGAGGAAATGTAAAGAGAAGAGAGGAGATAGAGGAATGTCAAGCCCTTTCCCCTTCTTCCCTCTCTTCCCCTTACTCCTTTTTCTCTTCATCCCGAACCTCGATGTTCATGAATTGTACGGCGATGGCGTTTAGGATCATGATGACGATGATGAACCAGTAGGGGAAAGCGGTTAGGAAGTCCATAAATTGATCGGTGGCTAAAAGAGTTTTTTTAGGTCATTTTTCGTCACCTTACCCATCGCGTTTCGGGGGAGTTCGGTCACAATACGGTAATGGCGGGGCACTTTATAGGCGGCCATCTGGGTGCGCATCCATTGGTTGAGTTCGGCCAGATCGATTGGTTCGCTTGCTATCAGAACTGCGCCCACGATTTCGCCCCACTCTTCATCGGCCAACCCAATTACCCCGCAATCGCCGATGGCCGGATGCGTTCGGAGGACTTCTTCAATTTCAAGCGCCGACAGCTTGTAGCCCCCCGACTTGATGATATCGATTGAACTGCGACCCAGAATTTTATAGCTCCCTTCATCCAGTACAGCCACATCGCCCGTACGGAACCAGCCATCGTCTGTAAACGCATCCTGTGTAGCCTGCGGACGTTGCCAGTACTCCCGAAACACCGTGGCTGCTTTCACCTGAATTTCACCCGGTTGCCCCTCATCGACAGCCTCATCCTGCTCATCAACCAACCGAACGCCAACGCCTGGCAGTGGTTGCCCAATGTGGCCCGGAACTCGTTTACCCCGGTATGGATTGCTGATTGCCATACCGATTTCCGTCATGCCGTAGCGTTCGAGTAAGGTATGTCCACTAACCCGCTCCCATTTTTCCATAACCGTCACGGGTAAAGCCGCCGAACCAGAAACCATTAGTCGGAAAGTACGCATGGTATCGGTAAGTATCTGTTGCTCAGTTTCGGGCAGGGATTCCCAATGGGCGATCAGCTTGAAATAAATGGTCGGTACCGCCATGAACAGGTTGATTGCGCCCCGTTGGAAAGCGGCAAACACAGCTGACGCCGAAAATTCGGGAAGAAATTCGCAACAGGCTCCCGCCCAGAGCGCACAGCCAATTACGTTGACAATGCCATGAACGTGGTGCAACGGCAGGACGCAAAGAATATGATCGGTCGATTGCCATTCCCAGGCCGTAATGAGCGTCGACATCTGCGCGTCGAGGTTGGCATGCGTACTGACAACCCCCTTCGGCAGATTCGTTGTTCCGCTGGTATACAGGATCATGGCCCCTCGTGCTGGATCAACATCGGGCAAAACGCTGGAGGAATGATCATCAGACAACCCCAGTTCAATAAACCGAATCGTTCGGATTTCGGCGATGGGTTGAAGAATGGACGCATACCGGTTTGAGGCCACAATTATATCGGCAGCCGTGTCGTCGATGACGTATTGCAGCGAAGCGGGTGGGTAGGTTGTGCAAAGCGGAACGGCAATGCCACCCGCCCGCCAGATTCCCCATTGCACCATCACATAGTCGAATCCCGGTTCTACCATAAACGCGACGCGAGCTTCGGCCAGATCAGTCCGGCCAGTCAATAATTGTTGCCCGAATTGCTCTGAATAAGCCAATAATTGGGCGTACGTATAGGTTTGCCCACCAGATAGAATCGCCGTATTCGTCGGATGGCGATGCGCTTGCTGTACGATAGTGATCATGACAACAAAAGAGAAGACGCCCGTCTTGTTACCCTATTGTCTGAATCTTATCGATGCCTTATGGCAGAGATTAAATAACTGGAAAAACGGAGTGAAGTCTTGGAGTACGATGTGAAAGCTATGAAGCTGTTTAAACTTTCTAAAATCAAGTACTAATCGGTGTATTTCTGTCATCCCGACCGGCGGACCGGTCGGGATGACAAAACGCTATTAAAACAAAAGTTTAAACAGCCTCTATCTAAAGTTTCCAATGTTCGTTAAAGCTGAATTGTTTTTCTGTCATCCCGACGTCAGAAAAACAGCCTAACTTTTCTACAAAAGGGGAATCTGGAACAGCTTCGTAATAAAAAAGCCGCCATGAATAGAGTCATGGCGGCTTTTTTATTGAATTCAGATGAGTTACAACTCCCGAATCTGGATGTTCTTATACCAGACACGCTCTTTGGGATTGTGGTTTTGTAGGGCAATTTTTCCTTTCGCGTGGGGAGTTGCATAGGACCAGTTGGCAAATTTGCTCTTAGCCACCAGTGCTTTCCAATTTTCAGAACCATATTCGTACTCGACCACTTTTTTGCCGTTCAGGTAATGCTCAACGTGATTGTTCTTTACCAGGATTCGACCCTTATTCCACTCGCCGGGCGCTTTTACAACTGTAAAGTCCGATGGTGGAATCATGTCATAATTAGCGCCCGTCATTTGGGTGTCTTTTAGTTTATATGGCTTTCCATCACCATCCAGATAACCTTTGTCGTCAATTACTTGATATTCAGGGCCTGATGTGTATGTTGATTTATTCTCTGGGCTGTCAATTACTTTGTAGACAACGCCACTATTGCTGCCTTTGGGAATTTTGAACTCAAACTCCAGTTCGAAATTCTCGTATTCTTTATCAGTTACCAGATCGCCACCAGTGCCATCGGGAGTTAGGGCGCCGTCTTCAACGTACCAGCCAACAACACCATCTTTATGCCAGCTATGCCAGCCTTTTATAGTCTTCCCATCGAACAAGGATGTCCATTTTGGAGGAGCGATGAATGCAAACAGGCAATACACCAACTCTAGTAAAAGTAATTTTTTCATCGAGTTTAGAATTTTCAGTTAAAGGTATAAAAAAGTAACGCGGCTGGAAAGCCGCGCTTTGATATGATTCTAAAACATACTTAAGCGCGGCTTTCCAGCCGCGTTACTTAACTCGCCATTTCGCGGGAGGCTTCTGGGTCGTTGTATTTCCGGTCGAGGTCTTCGGTTGATTTCTGGTCGGAACGATCCGTTCCTGAAATCATATCCTGGGCGGCTATACTACTTTCGTCGGCCATTTCGCGGGGAAATTTTTGCGTTTCCTTAGCTTCTTCTGGCCGCTCACCTGGCTGATTTTCGGCGGAGTCTTTCGCATTTACGTCGTAGGGACGGGCCGAGTCGCCGGTATCAGGATTGTCTTCCATACCTTCTTCGCTTCCAGGAACGGCTTTTGCTGCCTCCGGCAAGCCCTCGTACTTTGTTTCGCCTACCTTTTTTTCTGGCTTGGGGCCATTGCTCGGCACAACACCGGGAGCCGCCGTTGTAAACGTAGTTAAAACCGTCGACTTATTGTCTCGAATGTCAGGTATTGTCGGTTTTGGCGTACTGGGCAAATCAGGAATTTCGGGACCTGGAACTGGTGGACTAGGCGGTGTTTCCGGAACCCCCGGTTGCGTTGGCCCCGGAACTGGCGGTGTTGTAGGCGTTGGGGGCGTTTCGGGAATGGTACCCGGCGTTTCGGGGATCATATCGCCCATGGGCATACCTCCTCCAATGACATTCCAGCCATCGAATGAATTTGTTGATGTGGTTTTCATAAGTTGAGTTAGTTAGTCTTCGGAGGGCAAGCCTGTATTGGCTGTCGCTCCAGCATCAGGATTGCCCGTAATATCGGCTTCGGCAATTGGATCATTTGGCAAATTATCTTCATCCACTCCACCGCCTGCGTGCAGCGAAGCTTCCGAGTTTTCGTAGGTTTTTCCTCGAGATACATCTCCCTGCAATGTTCGCTCCTCATCAGAACTATACCGATTGGCAAGTTGGCCATCTACTACGTCGTCGTCGGTATCGCCAATGGGTGTTAATTTACCATCCACGAGTTTAACCATATTTGTTTCGGCCTGGTCGGCACCGAACATCGCTTCTGCATTTTCGTTGGAAACCAGATTGGCTTGTTGTGCTCCGTCGCTAAGGGCTGATGAATTTGAATTTTCCATGATAACTGTGAATGTTTGAGGTTTATAAAGAACTACTGGGAACGCAAAAGGTTTTTCTGACAGGATTTACGGGATGAACAGGATTCTTTACTGATGGCCTCAAAGAAATCCTGTTCATCCCGTAAATCCTGTCAGAAAAGAAATTACTTCAGGGCATCGAATAAAATCTCGGCGGGATGTTGGGCTTTACGACCGGTTCCGTCTTTGATCTGGTGGCGGCAACTGGTGCCTGCGGCTGAAATAATGGCATCTTCGGCCTTACGAACGGCTGGGAACAAGACTAACTCGCCAATCTGCATCGACAACTCGTAATGTTCTTCTTCAAAGCCAAACGAACCCGCCATGCCACAACAACCTGATGGAATTAACTGAACATTATAGTTTTTGGGTAACGATAATACCTTCTTGACCGGAATCATTGAGGACAACGCCTTTTGGTGGCAGTGGCCATGAACCTTCACCAACTCAGCTTTAGTCGTGAATACATTGCGGTCAATACGGCTTGCGTCGGCTTCGCGGGCGAGCCACTCTTCAAATAGAAAGACGTTTTTGGCAATACGCTGAGCGTCCGCTTTTAACGCTGCTGGTACAAGGTCGGGGTATTCATCCCGGAAAGTCAGAATGGCCGATGGTTCCAGACCAATCAACGGTGTTTCGTCGGTGATGAGGTCTTTGAAGATTGTAACATTGCGTATTGCTAGTTGCTTCGCTTCATCTACCAGACCTTTTGACAAATAGGTTCGCCCGCTTTCAGCATGATCGGGAAGTGCGACGGTATACCCTAATCGCTCCAGTAGCTGAATCGCTTTTTGCCCTACTTCTACGTCGTTATAATTCGTGAATTCATCGGCAAAAAGTAGAACAGTGCCCGACTTTAGTTCTGGCGAATCTGCGAGGAGTGAAGGAGTATAGTTATTCCGGTTCTCGCGCCCGATTCGTTCGTTTTCTTCCTTTTTTTGCTCCCACCACCATTTTCGCAAGGTTGTTTTAGCCATTTCCGGCATCGTACGGTCGGGGTGAAAACCAACAATACGGTTTGCGATTTGACGTAGGGACGCGGTTTCATAGAATCCATTGTAGGCCCAGGGGACGAGACTGGCCATTTTCATCAATCTGGTGAAATTGCCGATCAGACGCGCCCGCACCGGAATGCCACTTTCGTTGTATTTCTGCTGCGTGAATTCGGCCTTCATACGTGCCATATCTACGCTCGATGGACACTCGGCTTTGCAGGCTTTGCACGACAGACATAAATCCAGAACGTCTTTAACGGCTTCAAAGTCCTGTTCCGTTGGCGTAGATTGATTGCTGTAGAAATGCCGTAGAATATTGGCTCGGGCGCGTGTGGTGTCGTGCTCGCGTCGGGTCGCCATGTAGCTAGGACACATCGTTCCACCCGAAATTTCGGTTTTGCGACAGTCGCCGGAGCCGGAGCATTTTTCGGCTAATTCGAGCATTCCTCCATCCTTCGAGAAGTCGAAAATGGTCTTTGGTTGCGGTATAACTACGTCTGCCTCCGACCGCAGCGACTCGTTCATCGGTGGCGTATTGACCACCTTGCCAGGATTGAAGGTGTTGTGCGGGTCCCAAAGGTCTTTGACATCCTTACACAACTGGAAATTTTCGGGACCGAGCATAAAGGCGATGCACTCGCCCCGTAGTCGCCCATCGCCATGCTCTCCGGAGAGCGAACCGCCGTATTTTTTGACGAGTGCTGCCGTATCCAGCAATAACGCCCGGAAATTGGCCCGACCTTTTGATGACTTAAGGTTAATGAGCGGCAATACGTGAATTTCGCCTGCACCGGCATGAGCCGAATATTCCAGTTTCAGGCCGTGGTTCTCCCAGGCCATTTTGTCCAGTTCATCGATGTAGTCGGGCAGATCGTGAACGTCCACAGCGGTATCTTCAATGACGTTGGCCGGTTTCTCATCGCCAGGAATATTGTACATGATACTCAATCCCGCTTTTCGGAGCGCCCACGGCTTTTTGGTGTCTTCGTCGAACAGAATGGGATAGGTGTAACCTAAACCCTTTTCTTTCAAAGCAGCTACAAAGCCCTCTGCCCTCTGCCCTACGCCTTCTTTCGTATCGTCGAAAAACTCAACCATCAGAATCGCTTTTGGATCACCTTCTACGAACTCCCTATTTTTGAGTTGCTCGATATTGGTTTTCGTCAGTTGCAGAATGTAATCATCCACCAGTTCCGATGCCGAACAATTATGCGCCAAGGCCACCAGATTCGCTTCAAGCGATTGTCGAATCGTAGCGAAATGCGCGCAAACCAGCGCCGTTTCTTTCGGTGGTAGCGGAAGTAAGTTGAGCTTGGCTTCGGTGATAAAACAAAGTGTGCCTTCTGAACCAGCAATGAGTTGGGCGAAGTTGAAGAGCATGGGGCGCGGTGCATGGGGCAGGGTGGCATTGCTTCCAACTCCTTGCTCCTCGCTCCTTGCGCCCTGCTCGCTGAAAAACTCCACCATCGCATCCAATGCATAACCCGTATTTCGCCGGGTAACGGTTGGTTTAGGGTAGCCTTCTCGTATGTGCTGGCGAACGTCGGGTTTTGATAGCCAGTCGCGGAATTGAACGTATAGACGCTGCTCTAGTGGACTTACTACGTTTTCGCCTTTACATTTTGCATCGAATTGTTCCTGATTGAGCGAGCCGAACGTTACTTCGGCACCATCGCTCAATACCACCCGAACTTCAAGCAGATGGTCGCGAGTAGTGCCCCAGATGATGGAGTGCAAACCACAGGAGTTGTTGCCAATCATGCCGCCAATCATCGCCCGACTGGCCGTAGAGGTTTCGGGACCGAATAGCAAACCATGGGGTTTCAGGAAGGCATTCAGATCATCACGAATGACACCCGGCTGCACACGAACCCATTTTTCGTCGGCGTTGACTTCCTGGATTTTTCCGAAATACTTAGATATATCAACGACAATACCACTGCCTACGACCTGCCCGGCCAGTGAGGTGCCAGCCGCACGGGGAATCAGTCCGATATTGTGCTGTTGGGCAAAGCGAAGGAGTTGCTTGATGTCGGCAACGGACTTGGGCAGTGCTACCGCCACTGGCATTTCCTGATACACGGAGGCATCGGTAGCATACAGAATTCGCTGGGCGGTATGTTCAGGCGATTCATCGAAATACAAATCACCCTCAAAGGAGGGAAGTAAGGTTGCAAAAGGGATTTTAGGGGTTATCAGGAACATAGCAGAGTAGGCATCAAACAGGCCATAAAGATACAAAAACCGAAGTGCGTTTGTGGAAATAAGCTGTTCCTGCCATCAATCTGCAAAAACCATTTACTGCCATGACAACACGCCGAACTTACTCACCTGTACGCCTTGATTTTGCTCCCTTCGTGGGGGTAGCCTTATTGATTATTGTCTTTTTTGTGTTTACGAAAGCGATTCGACGCCCTGTGATTATGGGTGTTACGGTACCCGCTGGTTGCCAGAAATATGAATCACCCACCTATCCGAAGAAGATCGTCACCCTGTTCCTGTTGAATAACAACCGCATTGGGTTTATGCAGCACTGGCATGGAGACGATATGGTTGAATTGCAGCAAACGGATTTCAGGCCAGAAGGCATCCGCAAACTGTTGGCAACGGTTGGGAAATCGGCTGAGGGCAATGAGGTGGCTGTTGTTATAAAACCTACTTCGTTGGCTACCTTCGGCAACGTTGCCACTGCGTTGAAAGAACTCAAACTTGCCGAAAATCTGCCTTATTTATTCGTATCTGATCTTAGTGCGAATGAGCAACGTATGCTGAGTTATTACGAGCGTATTTTTATGCGAGACTCATCGATGCATGATGCCGTGTTTTTGAAAGTACCGCCTTATTATCTGGCCGACAACTGATAGGCTCTAATCACACTAATTACGGTGCTGACACTAATCAGGGCTATGAAAAGAAAGGAAGGCCATACTTGTAAGTGTATTCATACCCCTAAGACTTACTTCGACCTGATTTGCCACGATCCAGCGTTCGTTTTAATCGCCCGCCAACGAAGCTGCCTATAAATGACAAAATCATTGAACCGTAGAGACCGAAGTTTTCGAGTTCAATGTGGAAGGAATTGGTGGGGTGTTTAAGGAAGAACATGTAAACGATCCAGATCGAGCCGGCCTGAATCAACGCTAGAAACCAACCTTTGCGGGGTTCCAGAAAACCGAGGGTTGTGGCTAGAATAGTAGCGACCAGATAGGGGAGATGGGCAGCAATAGCGACTCGTATGCAATACAAAATAAGGGCGCTGCCAAGTAAGGTCAGGATACTATTGAGAAAGAGCCGTCGGTCAAAAAAGGGAGTGGCCATAATAAAATGTAGGATATATGATGTATTGTCGGTCATACACCATATATCCTACATCCTACATCTCTTATTGGTTCACGTAAACGCTGCCGCTGCTGGCGGTCAGGGTTACAGGAATACCACCGCCGTTCAGGGTTCCTCGAACGCGGTCTTTTTCCGTATCGCCGTTGAAATTGTTCAGCGGGATCTTGATGCTATTGCCGCTCAAATTCAGCGTGATTCCTTTGTCGAGGGGCATTTTTACCCGAACGCTTCCGGCGCTGGTCGATAACCGAACAGGGCCGGTCAGTTTCGAGATACTCACGTCAACACCACCTGCACTGGTGCTGGCGTCGATACTACCAATAATATTGGCAATCCGTACTGACCCACCCGAAGTGCCTGCTTTAATATCGCCCTCAAGGCTTTCGCCGTTGATGCTGCCACCACTGGTTTGTGCATCGATATCGCCTTTCAAATCCGAAAGACGGATACTGCCGCCCGAGGTATGCAGACGCATGTTGCCTGTTGAGGATTTACCTTCAATCGATCCACCAGAGGTTTGTAGATCCAGCCGTCCTGAGCTACCAGCCTGACAATCATCGAAGTGAATAGAGCCGCCTGAAGTTTGTCCATTGATATCGCCATCTACATCGTTCATGTGCAGGCTACCACCACTCGTGCGGAATTTCTGGTTGCCGCTCAGAGAGGCCAGATGAATGCTGCCACCCGATGTGCGCAGGTCAGTAGTAACCTTGCGAGGAGTGTAGAATTTGAAGCTGATACTTAAGCTGTTTTTCCAGTTGTTAAGATTATTGTGGCGTTTGGCCGTGGCGACGATGGTGCCGCCTTCCTGAGCAATCGTAATATCGTAATCCTTCAACCGATCTTCGATTTCGGCTTTGTCGAGGTTGCCGTTTCCGTTGTTGCCACGGACGTACATTTCCACTTTGGCGTTCATATCGGTACCGCCTTCAATGGTTAGGCTACCGCCTGATGTTTCGGCACGAACGGCGTTAATATTGCCTGAGAAAGTTTTGACTTGGTAGGGTGTATCCCGGTCGTCTTTAGGATTATTGGCAAGGGCTGTCAGCGAGAAAGTGGCTACGCCTAGTAGAGTTAGGAAGAACTGATTGCGTTTCATTGGATTTGTCTTGTTTATAAAGCAAAGATGCTAGTCTGGATACGAAGGTTGCATGCGGTTGAATTTCTTCTGCTTTTAGCAACGGATACAGATGTAACAGTAGGGTAGCAAGCGGTGTGCCAGTGAGATAAATAGCTGAAAGTCAGGTATATATGTTTTTTTGTATTTATGGGAAGTGTCCGTCAACGGACAACAGTTGTTCGGTGGTGGACAGTGGTTCATAAGTAATAGCCCCTCACCTTAGTTCAAGGTGAGGGGCTAAAAAAATAGAAGTTACTCCCCTCTCCTAAAACAGGAGAGGGGTTGGGGGTGAGGTAATTATTTCTTCTTTTTAGGTGCAGCCACCGGTTTCTTCACCCCCAGATGATTCAGGGCCGCTTCTAGTACTGTATCTCTACCGGCCTGCCAGTCTGCGGCTGTGGGTTTAACCAGAATGGCGGGTTGGATGCCTTTGGCGTTCCATTCGGTACCGTCGGGATACATGTCGCGTTTGGTGCAAACGCGTGCCATCACGCCACCGGGAAGCGAGAAAGCTAACGGCTGGCCCGTACTGCCACGTGTTGGTTCGCCAATGATTGTTCCGCGTTTCATAGCATCGAATGCAACCGCAAAATCTTCGGCTGCTGAAAATGTTTGAGCACTTATCAGCACGATTACCGGGTTTGTGTATAGACTCTTTCCATTTGGTGGCCAACTGTTTTCTCTTATAGGCTCAAACACAACGTTTTCGCCCTGTGCCCGGCGTAATGGACTATAGATTCTTGATGAATAAGAATCCGTTTTCATGGGCTTGTCGGTTAGGTAACCTAGTATATCCCAACCGTAATCACTGTCTCCTCCGTCATTCAGCCGTACGTCGAGAATTAGGGCGTTTGTTGTCGCAATCGAATCAAAAGCGGCTTTGAACCCCTTGAGTGCCTGATCGTTTTCGAAATTGTTGAGTTGCACGTAAGCTACATTGCCCGGCAAAATTCTGAAGTTAAAGGCAGGGGATGGTTTTAATTTTGAATAACCCGTTCGAGGTAGTACTCGACTAAATGTTTTTCCCGATGGTTCTCGAAAAGTAATCGCAACGGGTTTATCTTTCGGACCCCGCAACAGTTGGTAAGTATAAGTCGCTACGTCGATGTTTTGCAGAGTCGATCCGCTTTGATAAGGCCGTATAAATCGGTTGGCGTATTCGATGATGGGCAAACCGTCGATACTAACGAGTTCGAGCATTGGTCGAATGCCCGTTTTTTCTAAACTATCCGATCTAACCTCCTGAATCAACACTTTGCCATCAATTAATACGGGTACAATAGGCGGTTGCCGGGATGTTGAATCGGCGAGTGTCGCATCGCTGGCCCAAACGTCGGTATGGCCATCGTGGAGCTGTGCACAAAACGCCTGGAGTACACGCATGTACTCTACTGTAGAGCGGGTGGCCCGAATTTTTGGGAGATAATCGAGGTAGAGTTTATCCCAGTCTACGTCCGGAATATGGTCAAAATAGGCAAAATTGTATTTCGCTTCCGACCATAATTTCGAGAGTCCGGCCACTTTTTCATCTTCGCTAATATCGGATTTATAAGGTGTTTTAAGGGCTGTGGAGTTGAATATACGGTCGGCCGCTTGTGCTTTCGCTAATAGCGGTATGAGCGTTGGGTTTTTTCGGACGGCGGCAAATTCTGGAGTATCATTAATAACCGTCGCATAAGCGGAAGCTGCCTTTCCCGTCAGCGGATAAATCAGTGTTTGGGCAGCGGCTACGTTGTTGCCCAATTTCACCTGGATGAGAGCCAAGTTAATTGAGACATTACTTTTCCAATAAAACAGCGATTCGTCTTTTTTTGCTAATTCCTGCACATCAGGGCGATGATAATAGACAAGGGCATCCAGTAATATCTGTTCTGCCTTTTTCAAACTGTCGATAGGCGGCTTGTCGAAACCTTTCTGGACCATTCGGGCGCGGCCTCGTTCATTCTGTAAATACTCGTAAGCCTGGGTACTGGTTAGCGTAGACTGGGCATATGAAGCACTCATACTGACAATGATCGTCAGTAATACCCTTACAGCGTAATTCATAGCAATTGATTTAGGATACCTAAAGATGCGCCAACGATATGGGAATGGCAATAGGATAAGTTATAGGTAGACTTTTTAATCTGTATTGTGAATACCGCACTGTTTATAGGTAATTACTGAATTATCAGAATAAGTATAATTCTATATTGATATGTTAATTAAATTTTGAATATTTTAAAGAATATAAAATTAAATTTGAATATAAATATTATTAATAGAATATAATTGGTAAAATATAAAAATTATAAGAATATACTATTGTAATTATTGATTTTATGGAATTATATTTGGATTAAAAATATGCCTGCTCAGGGCGTATTTTTTTTAATGATGGCTAAGTCTTGATCGGTCTGATTTATACCTGCGGCAAGAGTCTCGCTGCAAGCCTACCCCGAGTTTTTATATCGCTTATATAAAGTACGTACCCGTTGCTACAACGACTGATCAGTTGCTGTATTCACCTGTAATTTTTTCTTTTTATAACCTAACGTAAAGTGAGATGCGAAACAGAAGTTTACTACTCATGTTGTTTTTAGCTCTTTATGTACCTGTACAGCTCTTTGCCCAGAGCCGGGTCATTAAAGGGATTGTTACATCAGGCGACGACAACGGGGCCGTGCCCGGTGTAAACGTCGTGATTAAAGGCACCAATATTGGTGCATCGACTAATGCAGAAGGGGCTTATTCTATAAGTGTTCCCGAAAATTTGTTAAAAAACGGCGTTCTGATTTACTCCTTCATCGGCATGAAAACTACTGAGGTGCCTATTGGCAATCAGAGCACCATTACAGTTAAATTACAACACGACGAAACTTCGCTGGACGAAGTGATTGTCAGTGCGTTAGGTTTTAAGGAGAACGCCGATAAACGGGGTGCGACAGCCTCGAAAATTGAAGCGAAAGACATCGTTCGCTCCGGCGAAACGGGCGTAATCAATGGTATGTCGGGGAAGGCGGCTGGCGTTCAGATTACCAAATCGGCGGGCGACCCTGGGGCGGGTTCCTACATCCAGATTCGGGGACAGAATACCATTACGGGTACTACGCAACCGCTGGTTATTGTGGATGGTATTCCCATCAGTAATTCGACGCTGGGCGATGGCGCAGCTGGGGTTACGCAACAGTCTCGTCTGAACGACATTAACCCCGAAGACATTGCGTCGATGCAAATCCTGAAAGGAGCGTCGGCAGCCGCTTTGTGGGGATCGCGGGCGGCCAATGGTGTAATCGTTATTACGACCAAAAAAGGGGCTAATAGCGATAAGGTCAATATTTCGTACAGCACGACCGTTTCGTTCGATAAACCGAATTTATTGCACCCTTTGCAGAGCAGTTATGGCCAGGGGTCGGATGGTGTGTATAACCCAACCGTTGCTAACTCCTGGGGCGACAAGATTGCCAATCGGGCCGGTGGCGATGATGTGGTTAACCTGAACGGTGCTCGTTTTGAGGCTTATAGCGGAAAGACGTACTACCCAATTATTACGAAAAACTCGAAAGAAACCTATAACGACGCCCGTAAGGATGCCGTCTTCCGGACAGGTACCTACATTGATAATAACCTGTCTGTCAGTGGTGGTAACGAAAAAGGCAACTTCTATTTGAGCATTGGCGATCTGCGCCAGAAAGGTATCATCAACGGCCAAAGCGATTACAATCGGACAACGCTCCGGTTCAACTCCGAACGCCGGTTCAACGATATTATCAAAGCGTCTACCAACGCGACTTACGCCCGGACAACCTCGAACCGGATTCAGCGTAGTAACAGTGTAAACGGTCTTTATATTGGTTATCTGCGTTCGGCTCCTGATTTCGACAGCCGCGATTATATCGGTAACTACTTCTCATCGCCCACGGCTAGTGCTATTCCCAATCGGCAACGTTCGTACCGGAACTATCTGGGAGCCTTGGCAAACCCAATCTATAACGATCCGTTGTGGGCTATCAATCAGCTAACTAACTTCTCGGAAGTGGATCGTTTCATTATGAGTTCAGAATTGCTCATTACGCCAGCGAGCTGGTTCGATGTTACAGTCCGTGGAGGTATTGATGCCAACACCGATCACCGGATTACGAACTATCCGGTCAACTCGGCGGTCAACAGCGGTTTGGGAAGCTACGAGGAGAACATCTACAAAGAATCGGAGATGAACGGCGATGTCATCGGGCGTATCTTCAAAGATTTCGGTAAGAATATCACGAGTACGCTGATCGTAGGCTTCAACGTGAACGACCGGAAATACCTCAATATCGGTGGTACGATGAATACATTCATCATTCCGGATGCACCCGCCAACTTTGGTAACTCACTGACATCCAATGATGCACCTTACCGGACAACCACGCATCGCCGGATGGCCCGGATGTATTCGACATTGAACCTTGGCTTCTACAACCAGGTATTTTTAAATGCCTCGTTGGCGGGTGAGTCGGGTTCTACATTCGGTAGCCAAACGAAATCGACATTCTACTATCCATCGGCCGACGTGGCCTGGCAGTTTACACAATTGCCTGTTCTGCGCGACAATCCAGTGCTGTCGTTTGGTAAACTGCGCGCTTCCTATGGTACAGTGGGGGTTCAACCCGATGCCTACAGAAACACAACGACCTACGTAAATGCGTCGTTTAGCAGCTGGGCCAATACACTTAGCGGTTCGGGGTATGGTAACGGCGCTTATGTTCGAAATGCTACCCAGGGCGACCCATTCCTGCAGCCTGAACGGAAAACAGAATATGAATTGGGTACCGATCTGCGCTTCCTGAACAACCGATTAACGGCAGGTTTCACCTATTACTCCAACGAAATTACCAACCTCTTGCTGAACGTCGCGACAGCCGGTTCGACAGGTTACACCTCGAAATACACCAACGCGGGTTCGATGACCAATAAAGGGTGGGAGTTGGAGCTGCACTACAACATCCTGAACAAGAAAGGATTTAACTGGAATGTGTTTGGTAACCTGAGCCGGAACATCAACCGGGTAACTAACCTGGCTGGTACGGATATCATTACCTTGGGTGGTTTCAGCAGCACGGCCAGTACAGTAGCAAAAGTAGGTTATGCCATGTCGTCGCTCTACGGTGGTACCTACCTGCGTACTGAATCAGGCGCGCTCAATCTGAACGCCAATGGTTTCCCACAAGTGGCTTCTCAGTTCGGCGTTATCGGCGATCCGAACCCAGATTATCGGGGTGGTTTCGGTACGAACTTATCGTACAAAAAGCTTTCGCTGAACGTTCTTTTTGAGACCTTCCAGGGGGGCGATTTCTACAACGGTACACGGGGTGTTCTTTATAACTTCGGTACGCATGCCGATGTAGGTAACGAAGTAACACTAACGAAAGACCTGAAGAACTACGCGGGTAAAACCATAGCCGCCGGAAGTACCGTTCGGGGTAACATTCAGGACTTTGGCGCTGGTCCTGTATTGCTCGACCAATCCTATTATACCTCTATTGGTGGTGGCTTCAGTACGCTGGTAGAGCAGTTTATTACCGATGCCAGCTGGACTCGTATCCGCGAGATTTCGTTAGGCTACTCGATCAGCTCGCCGGGCTTCCGTAAGAAAACCAAATTGCAATCGATCGATGTAACGGTGACGGGGCGTAACCCGGTTCTGTGGACCAAAATGGTGGGTATTGACCCAGAAACAGCGCTTAACGGGGCCAGCAACTCACGCGGACAGGACTACTTCAACAGCCCGAATACAAAGTCATTGCTGTTCAGCATAAAAATCAATTACTAATTCTCACGAAAAAAATCAGATTCTGTTGATTCTTTGAATTCTGTTGATGCTTTATCAGAAACAAGAGAATCAACAGAATCCAGTAGAATCGGTTTCATCTAATTTCGATCAGTATTACTATGAAACACATACATAGATCAGTTTTTGCTCTTTTGATTGGACTCCAGTTCTTCTCCTGTTCGTCTATTGTCGAAAACCTGAACGTTGACCCCAACAACCCGACTGCCTCAACGGGTAGCCTGCTGCTTACCGGTACCGAGATTGCCAACATGGCCACACAGGAAGGCATGGCTAGTCGACTGACAACCATCTGGGACGGCTATGCGTCTGGTGCTGACCGGCAATGGCTGGATTATTACAATTACAACGTGACCGCCGGGATCTATGATGCCGACTGGAATCTGGTTTACCAGGCAACTAACGCCAACGCTCTGCTTACCATTGAGAAAGCCAACGCACTCGGGAACCGTAAAATGGCCGCTATTGCTAAAATTCTACGGGCCAATGCTTTAGCTACGGGGACACAACTCTGGGGTGATATTCCATTCGATCAGGCAGGTGATATTATTAAATACCCCAGTCCGGCGTTTGAGCCTCAGGCAACGGTGTATACAAAACTTCTCGCCCTGCTGGACGACGCAATTGCCGATCTAAAATCAGGGGTTGGTACTGTTACATCGGAGGATATTCATTTTGGGGGCGATGCGACGAAATGGACGCAGGTTGCTTATACCCTGAAAGCCCGGTTACAGACCGATCTGAAACAATATGATGCTGCCTATACAACGGCTCAAACAGGAGTGAGTACGTATGCTAATTCGCTCTATGCGCCACATGGCAATACTGCCAACGTAAACCAGAATGCGTATTTCTCCTTTCTGGCTAGTTCTCGAACTGGCGACATAAACGCAGTCGGTGCGTATAACACGACGATTCTGAACCCGACAAGCGCTAAATACAGAGGAAACTCGAAAACGATTGAGACAGCCCGGTTCAAGTTTTATTACCTGGAAGTTGGTGTCAACAGCCCTGGTAAAATTGAGCCGAACACAACGGGGACAACGGGTTTCTTTGCGCAAACAGCTAGTTTCCCGCTGGTTACGTATCAGGAGAATATTTTGACACTTGCCGAGACGGCCTTGCGTTCAGGCAAAGGTTTTGCAACGGCGCTTGGCCATCTGAACGCGTATCGGGCCTGGTTGAATACGGGGGGTAATATTAATGCGGCTTATCTGACCGCTGGTGCGTACAAATATGATCCCTACGTAGCAGCTGATTTTGAGGCTGGTGGTATTGAAAATGCCGATGGCATCACGGCTGATAACGCGCTGCTGCGGGAAATTCTGGAAGAGCGTTATGTGTCGTTCTACGGTCAACACATTGGCTGGGATGATGAGCGCCGGACCCGTGCCGAAGCGTATGGTATCAAACTAACGCCGAACAATGGTACGCAACTGCCCTGGCGGTTCATTTACCCACAAAATGAATTGAACTCCAACGCAAACGCCCCAAAACCAGTACCCGCTACGTTTGAGGCACCCGCTGTTTATAAATAGTATTTGTTAATGTTGCTTAAGCTTTTCCTTCTATAGGAAATTCTAGGCTTACTTTTTGTCATTCCAACGTCAGGAGGAATCTCAAGCTTGACTAATATATAAGCTTGAGATTCCTCCTGACGTTGGAATGACAAAAAAACTATTCAGTTTTGCTGACTTGCGAAATGTTGGCTATACCTCTGTGCTCTTTATGACTCTATGTTTAGAGATAAACTAAGGCTTTCCGCTTATTTGCACCTTCTACCAGCTTCCTTATCGAATTGTAATCTCTACCCGCCGGTTTTTACTCCGTTCGCTTTCAATCTCATTATTGGCAATGGGGCGCGTGCCGCCGTATCCGGTAGCGGTAAGGCGATCTTCGGCAACGCCATGCCGAATTAAGTAAGTCATAACAACTTTAGCTCGATTTTCAGATAATGCCAGATTCAGCCTTGGGTCGCCGACGTTATCTGTATGTCCCGCTACGTTGATGCGCCAATGTGGATTTGCTTGTAGAGCGGCCACAAGTTGATCTAGCTCTGCTGATGATTCTGGCAACAATACATAGCTGCTTTGTGCAAACTGAACCTGACGCAACGCAAACGTCTCGCCCGATTTATGACCATCGAACGGGTTTGGTGTTGGCGCTAATGGAGGAGTTGCTTGAGGAACTGTATTGACTGTGGGCTTAGTCCTTGCCACTGACTTTCGGTCGAGCGGCAAGGATATGCTAGGCGCAGGTTTAGAAATAATCGATTTAGAGCGTTTGGGAGTAATCTTAGCCGGTTTGGGTATAGGCAGGACGGGCTTGATTGATTCGTTGAGTACGGTGACTCGTTCGGGTGGTGCCTTTTGAAAGAAATATTGGGCGGTTATGGACTCGCCGGGGTTACTGACACCGTTGAAAATGAGTTTTGGAGCATTAGGTAATAGCCATAGCAGGTCTATTGCACCGCCGAGCATATCGTTAAAATAATCGACTCGCAAATCGTAGAACTTGCCAGCTTCCAGAATAACCCGGCCACTAAAATGATTCGAATCATTCAACTGCCAGGAATCTATTACCTTTTTATTTCCAACCCATACCCGAATCCCATCATCTACTTTCGCATTGAACGTATAAACGCCCGACATGGGTGCCATTAGTTTACCCGTCCAGCGAATGGAGTAATAAGATTTGGGCATTCCCGGCCCCGGAGTGCTTTGTAACCAACTGAAATTGCGCTTTGGCCAGTCGAAACTGATGGCGGGATCAATGCGGGTGAAAACTTTATGTTCGAAATTCGTTCCGGTGTAATACTCCCCTTTCAAACCTTGCTGAGCGTGTGTCGGTAGCGTTCGAAGTCCTAGAAATACGCCCAAAATCACCAGTATCGCTTTCATAAATTAACCTAAACAGGACTTTCGCACAAAACCGTGCCACGGTTTTGTGCGAAAGTCCTCCAAAAATAGCTCGCGACTCTAGGTGGTAAGCGCAAAAATAAGTGGGATTATCCTATCTCCATTGGTTAGTAAATTTTTAGCATTTATCTAGCCCTCAGCAGTGTTCGTTGCTTCACTAAATCTTCTCGCTTCACGAACGTGATGGGCACAAACTCATCGGTTGGGGAGCCAATGTAATAAAGCGTCCAGTCCTGGTCATAATCGGCCAGTAATTGGCGAATGCATTCCACCCGGTCAAAGGTTGGAACCCGGCAATCACCCCAGTAAAATAGTTCGACCCGGTAGTGCAGCGCCTGCTTCTGACCGTTGATGGTCACGTCGATTTCGATGTCCTGTTTGCCAGGCAGCGAAGAGATGGGAATGGCGATGTATGACATAGTTTTAGGACAAGAATAAGTGATTGACAGTATAGATTTTAGCTCATAATCCCATAATCGCCCAAATGTTATACCAGTAAGAGTAAGTCGCTGATAAATAATTTGTTATATAAATAAAAAGAACGCACAATGTCCGATTTCGGACATTGTGCGTTCAGTAGCGGACAGGAAAATTCGTATAGAAAACTGGATATTTTGGGCAGGGAGGTGCCTCAATGGCTCCCAGCCGTTACGTCAGCTTTGCTTTGAAAAAATCAATTGTACGCTGCCAGGCCAATTCGGCCGCGGCTTTATCGTAACGGGGCGTTGTATCGTTATGAAAGCCGTGATTGGCATTCGGGTAGATGTAAGCCGTGTATTCTTTATTGTTCTTTTTTAGAGCCTCTTCGTAGGCTGGCCAACCCGCATTGACGCCTTTATCCAGTTCGCCGTACTGTAACAGTAGAGGAGCTTTTATTTTAGGAACATCGTCGGCTGCTGGCTGACCACCGTAAAATGGTACAGCGGCTGCTAAATCCGGAATGCGTACGGCCATCATATTGGCAATCCACCCACCGAAGCAAAAACCAACAACGCCAATTTTACCATTGCAATCTTTATCCTTTTTTAGATAGTCGAAGGCAGCAATAAAATCCTCTAGCATTTCATTGCGATCTCGTTTGCTCTGGAGGGCGCGCCCTTCATCATCAGTACCCGGGTAGCCACCCAATGGACTTAATGCGTCGGGAGCAATGGAAACGAATCCTGCCAGAGCGGCTCTCCGGGCCACATCGGCGATGTGCGGATTTAATCCCCGATTTTCATGAACGACGATGATACTTCCGATTTTCTTGGTCGTACCCTTCGGCTTCGATAATAAGGCTTTGATCGTACCGCCACCTTTGGGCGACGGATAATTGACATAGTCAGATTCCAGGCGAGGATCGTCGGCTTTTATTTGAATCGCTCCCTGGTAATCAGGCATCAGGAAACTCATCAGCGAGGCTACAGTAATCCCGCCCACTCATAGACCGACAGTTTTTGTACAAAATCGCGCCGGTCAATGCGGTTGTGGGCATAATCATCGTAGAGGTCAAACACCTCTTGTTTGATGTCTTCTTTATGGATGTTGCTGGGTTCCATACGTAGGTCTGTTTGGGGCAGATGATGAACCGGTAAATTGATGCCCCAAGTTAATGGATTTTTGTCATCCCGACCGGCGGACCGGTCGGGATGACAAAAATATCTCACGTAGCTAGTTTTACCCTATACCACTACGAACGGACAGTATGGAAATCAATCAATTCGGCAACATAACCGCCCGCTCGTCCATCGCTTTGGTAATCTGATTAACCAGCGTCGTAATGCGGGACGCGGTCTTACGATCACACTCGTTCGAGAGAATTACAACGCCCATCTTCAATTCGGGATAATTGACGCATAAACTGCTATAACCGGGAATGTTGCCGTCCTGCCAGATAGCCCGATAACCGGACGCTTTCAGCATTTGCCAGTTCAACCCGGACGAATACCGGTCGACATCGCCCCAGGTTGGTCGGTGGGTTAACTTGGCGGCTTCTGTTTCTTCGGTCACATTCCATTGGATGTAGTTCAGCATATCGGCTACGGTCGATTTCAGTGAACCGGCACCCTGGAGTTGATCCGGAACAGGTGGCATCTGAAGGCCATCGCAATTGTATCCTTTCGCAAAGTCAGCTTCTTCGGCTGGCGTCAGCTCAATTTTGGTATCGCTCATGCCCAGTGGCTGAGTTAGTTTCAGACGCACAAGTTCTTCGAACGATTGGTTATAAACGCGCTCTAAAATATAGCCCAGCAACTGAGCCCCTGCATTCGAATATTTAAACATATTGCCCGGCATCGCATCCAGTTTCACCTTATGCAGATCGTCGTAGAAATCGGCTCGGGTATAATGCTGGAGGAGTTCGGTGGCAATGGCCGAGGAAGGTATGGCGGTATTGGCAAACGCATCGGGAACATCGGGCAACAGAAACGGCAAACCCGACCGGTGATTCAGCAAATGAAAGAGCCGGATGGGCTGGCCGTTATATTCCAGATTAGGATAACTTCCTGTCAGATATTTACGGATATCATCCCCCAGTTTCACTCGTTTTTCCACAACGGCCTGGGCTAATAAGGCACCCGTAAACGTCTTGCTAATGGAGGCAATTGGATAAATCGTTTGGGCGGTTGGGAGCTGCTGTTTGCCTTTGTCAACCGTACCATAATTGTACACGTACGTTTTGCCATCCTTCAAAATACCTACCGAGAGGCCAACAGCTTCGGGCGCTGTCATGAATTGCTGAGCAGCTTGCTCAACAATTGTATCGACCGAATTTTTCAGCGGGTTATCTGTCGACGCCTTTATCGGAAGCGTAACCAGTGCGGTGTAACGCTTCGGGTAAATAAGCTCCGATGGAAAGAGCAGAAGAGCAGAGATGAGCCAGGCATTCATGGGGCGTCTGGTTTTAGAGGCTTGCTAGTTGCAGTAAAGATGCAGTTTCCCGCAGGCGGGTTGCGTGGAGGGCACAAACAATCTCAGGTTGTTTGATTTTTTATCACTTAATGGTCACGGATCGCCAAAGTAGCCGGAGACTGTTTGTGCCTTTGCTACTTCCCGGTTAGCTCACCAACTTTTTTGAGATAGTCGATGGCATTCGTATTCTGCGGATTCAAGACCAGCGAGTGTTTATAATTCTCGATGGCCAGCTTGCGGTTGCCGATTCGGTCGTAGGTTTCGGCCAGACTATCATAGGTATTCCAGCCTTTTGGATAGAGACTGACGTTCAGTTTGAAAATCTCAAGAGCTTCCTGTAGTTTGTTTTGACCCGCCAGCGAATACCCCCAGTTATTGACATAATTTTCGTTGAGATAAAGTTCCGGGTGTTTTTTCTGGACGTCCTTTACCACGCTGACAATCTGTGCATAACCTCGCTTTTTTAGCTCAGCATTTAGCATCGTCAGGGCAACTGGCTCGCCATAAAAGGCTTCCATAATTTTCTTAGACAATTCGCCGAGTTGGTATTGGGTTGCCTGATCGGCGTCATTAGCGAGCAGTACGAGCCCTACTTTTTGATCCGGATAGAGGTCGCAATAACTTGCAAATCCGAACGTACCCCCTGAGTGCTCAACTTGTCGTTTGCTATCGATGGTTTTGTGAAGGAACCAGTTTAGCCCAAAAGCCTGATTGCCAGGATCACCCCAGGTTAATTGGTGAGTTAGCTGCACCGCTTTGTTGCGTTCGTCCAGTTGATAGGCTGCGTATTTCAGCAGATCGGTGGCGCTGTAACGAAGACCACCGGCGGCTTGCATCGCTTTCATGGTGAAGGCAGGCATTGGGTTCCCTTTGCCATCGTAGCCTTTGGCAAACAGGTCGGAAGGAATCGGCCCAAACGTATTTTGCATCTGAAGAGGCTCTTCCACTTGTTTCCGGATGAGCTCCTCATAGGGCATCTGGTAGATTTTCTCCAGAATGTAACCCACCAATTGAGCCGCCACATTGCAATGCCGTGGATTCTGACCGGGAGCTGCCTTGAGCTTTACCGCATGCAGATCGTTAAAGAAATCCTGCTTGGTATAGTGGCTTAACTCGTTCACAATCCGAAACGGAACCGAATCAGGATTAACCTGTTTGAAACGATCTGGCTGATTGGGAAAGTTATCGGGTAGTTCGGATGTCCAGTTGGTCAGATTGACTAATCGAATAGGTTTGCCTTCGTAGGCCAGATTCGGGTAATCGCCGTCGAGGTATTGGCGAATGTCATCATCGAGTTTCGCACGCTTTTCGAGTACAGCTTTCGCCAGCAACAGACTTCCGAATGTTTTGGTGATCGAGCCAATCTCGTAAATCGTATGCTGCGTCGGTACTAGATTTTTCCCTTTCTCCGTCGTGCCAAAATTGTAGAACGACGTCTTCCCGTTTCGAATAATACCAATCGATAAGCCTACGTGTGTTTTCTCCCGAACAAACGCCGTTCCCAATTGCTGAATAGCCGTTTCTGGGGTGGTATTATTCACTTGCCCAGAGGCCAGCCTGGTTGTGAGTAGGAGAAAACAGAGAGCAAAAAAGAGGTGCTGGATACGCATGAATGTCGATTGTATAGAAAATGCTAAGCTACTTTTTGTCATTCCGACGCAGGAGGAATCTCAACGTTGTTTATTAGTCAAGCTTGACCGGGCCGCCGGAGCGGATTCCTCCTGCGTCGGAATGACAAAAGCATGAATCCTCGGTCTTTGGCAAGAGGCTTTTATTTCGCTTTGCGGATATAAATGTTCCCGTTCATGTTTTTCATCATGACTTCGGGGCCACCACCGTTGATTTTGCCGTAGACCCAATCCTCAATCTTTACCTGGTACATGCCCGACTGGTTGGTCCGGTTCACTTTGGGTTGGCTTTTATCAACGTCGATATCGAAATCGCTGTAGATATCGCCCCGGTCAGATTTGAGTTTGCTGTTTGCTTTCACGTTGCCTGGGAAGGTAACATCCACATTGCCGTTCAGGGTAGAAAACGCCATCGGGGTGTCCGAATCGATGGATTTGAAGGTGGCAATTACGTTCCCGTTTACCGTATTGGCTACCGCTGAACCCGAGACATTAGTCATGTGGATATAGCCATTTACGTTATTGACTTCCAGGTTGCCACTTACGTTTTCAATCTCAATCGTACCATTGTTGACCGTGCTCACTTTCATCGAGAAGCGTTGTGGTACTTTAATCGTCAGATCAATAGTTTGCCGGGTAGTGTTGGCGTTTACCTTGATCGTGTTGTTCCTCTCTTCGGCGCTTACATCAAGGGGTAGTCCTGTTGCAATGCGCTTCATACCGTTAGCTGTCCGGTCAGAACGATCATTATCATCATCGTCGTGCCGTCCTCGTTTCGGGCTGGCCACAATGTCGATCACCACATCTTTGCCGCTATAGCCGATTACGTGAATGGAACCGTTAATGAGTCCTACACGCAAATTGCCGGGTTTAGATGGGTCGCTTAAAGGAACAACTAACTGCTCTTTCACCTCACTCTGAGCGGCTACGGGCCGAGCCAGGCTGAGAAGGAGAATAAATAATGAATAATGGATAATGGATAATGGATGGTTAATCGTTTTCATTAGGATTGTTTTTTAATGTAAATGTTGCCGTTAAATGTTTCAAACTTGAAGGTCTTGCCGCCACTGCCGATGCGAATAGCGATGTTTTTGTTGAGTTTGTAGACCGTTCCGCCGTCGGTTTGCTGGGTTGTTTTAATCGCCTGCACGGGCAAAACTTCCGTGTTGGGGAAATCGGTGTAGAACTTACCCTGGAAAGTCTTGTATTGTAAGTCTGCCGATAAGTTGGCCGGATAACTCACATTGATATTCCCGTTGAGGGTATAATAGGAGGAGTTTTCGGGTGGGTTCGCCACGTAGTCGACATCGAGGTTTCCGTTGATCGTGTGGGCATCTGTGGTGCCTTTTACGTTCGTGAGGGTGATGGCCCCATTTACGTTACGCGCCTTAAGAGTTCCGCTTACATCCTTGACCGTTACATTCCCGTGGTTGACGGTCGACACAACCAGATTCATGTGGTTCGGGACTTTTACGGTGAAATTGAGTGTAAAATCATACTCTATATCCCGATCGTTGTTATTCCAGTTGTTCCGGTTTCGACTCCGCCGAGGGCGCGAATCGAACGGTTCAGCGATGTAAGCCACAATACTATCGCCCTGCTGGCCAAACTGAAGCTGAAATTCTTTTTTTCCGATTTCCAGATCTGCATTGTTTTTCGCCGTGATGGATTTATCAACCTCAATCACAACTTTGTCGCCCGAATAGCCTTCGACTTTAATAAAGCCATTGATGTTGTAAATGGCCAGCGCAGCGGTTGGCGCCTTCGAGACCGTGAATTCTTTGCTAACGTGCTCTTTAAATTCCTGAGCTTTTGCTGGCGATTGGGCACAAGAGAGCACCAACCCCGCCAGTACGGGGATCATAAATAGTTTCATATACATATAAAGTGAAAGAGTGAATGAGTGAAAGAATGAATGAGCGAAAAGCAGTTGGCGAGCTTGGACACTCTTTCGCCCATTCGCTCATTCATTCTTTCACTCTTTAATCAGGATAAGTCCCGAATGCTTTGTTCAATTTTACCTTTTACTAAGTGGTTCAGGTTGTCGTCTCGAAGCAGTTGCCGGAGGGGCTTCACGGATCGTTTCTCCTGTAATTTCACCATCACATCGGCCAGCGCTGACTGAACTAAGGGTGATTCCTGTTGGGTGATCGATTGCACCAGACCTTCCCGCACTCTGGCATTGTCGGCAAGTTTGGCGAGGGCTTCCAGCGTCACTAAACGCACATTCACATTATCGTCGTTGTTAAGGGTTGTCAATAAGGCTTCTACCACTTTCTCATCCACCTGATTGATTTCTTCTGTATAGCTCACCGCCCGAAGTCGCTCGGAAGCCGACGGATTTTCCAAGAGCGAGAGCATCATCATCTGGCGCATTTCCTGCACCTGCGTCGATAGCGTGTCAATCTGTTGTTTGTAGGCTACTGTGGGTGAGTTGGCGTGGTTTAACCAGTACCCACCCGCCAGTCCAACACTTAACAAAACCAAACTATAAGCCAGTCGCAACGTGTACTGAGGAGCCCAGAGCTGTCGCAGTTTCGTTAGTAACTGGGTAAATGGGTTTTCCTGTTCTGTTGTAACGGTTTCCTTATACGTATCCAGCATCGCCTGAAACCGGACCCGTGCCATTGGACTCGGTTCTGGTGTAGGCAAGTTACCCATGAGTTGCCAAAGTTGCCGGGTCGAATCGGCTTCTGCCTGACAGGCTGGGCACTGCGCCAGATGCGCTTCCAGACTTACCCGTTCAGCGTCCGGTAATTGGTTGCTGAGCCAGTCGGTTAGCTGATTGGTCGTCTGTTCACAGTTTATAGGCAGTTTTTCCATTCTCAATCGTCAGATAAATTTTCTTTAACTCGTTCATTGCCCGGTGTACCCGTACTTTTATCGCTCCCTCTGTCGTATTCAGCACTCGTGCAATTTCCTCGTACTTCAATTCCTGAAACCGGCTCAGTACCAATACTTCCCGATTCTCGGCACTTAACTTCGCCATCGCCCGATGCAGCATATCCAGTTCCTGCTCTTTCTGAACCGACTCATCGGCGGTTGGTCCTCCACCTATTTTTTCGGCCACATCGGCCAAATCATAGCTATGGTTCGACCGCTTGTTTTGTTTACTGTAATCGGCCAGTACGTTTCGGGCCAGATGATACATCCAACTTCTAAACTCGCCATCGCCGGTGAACGTGTGTCGGTACTTAAGCATTCGGTAGAACACCGTTTGTACCATATCCTCGCTGGCTTCACGCTGATTGGTCATGTGGAAAAGGAAGCCGAGTAGGGGACGATTGTACCGCTCGAAGAGCAGCCCCATCGTGTCCATATTGCCTGCCTTTACCTGCAGCATCAGCGCGTTATCTGTCAGAGAGCTCAACCGAATTAATGTCGGGTTTAGTGTTATTTGGACTGGAAACTGCGGGAAGTTGGGAAGGTTACAGAAAAAAGTAAATTTTTTTCTGACGTATAGATGACGCAAGGCCGGGCCACGTTGGCTCTGGCCTTGCGCTTATTATTCGTTGGCCTCTGGCCGAATTGTTTTAGTTATCTCACACCAGCCGTATTGGTTTTTACTAACTAATCGCAATTATCCCTAATTGGTTTTTAGTATTAAATCGAGCAATTTTTTCTGCCCCGTTAGGGGCTTAACAGCGTAGCGTCGGTAGCGCAAAAATGGATTCCGAGCGTTATTGCGTGCCGTTAGGTACGCCACTAGTCTCGTACCTAACGGCACGAAGGTGGTCGGATATGGCCTTTTCTACTACCGACGCTGCGCTGTTAGGCCCCTAACGGGGCAAAAAATAGCTCGTTTAGTTTTGAGCGGTATGGCTAACCCCTGCATCGCACTCCTGGCTCCACGCTACTCACTCCGTAAACTCTTTACCGGATTCATCAACGCGGCTTTTATACTCTGCAAGCTCACCGTTAATAAGGCAATGCCGACAGCCAGCAAACCGGCGATGGCAAACATCCACCATTCGATGTCAATTTTGTAGGCGAATGCCTGGAGCCAATTGTTCATAGCGTACCAGGCTATGGGCGATGCGATAAGGATAGCAATCGCCACCAGTTTCAGAAAATCACCGGACAGCAGCGTAATGATACTGCCCACTGATGCGCCCAATACTTTACGAACACCGATCTCTTTGGTGCGTTGCTCAGTTGCGTACGCAGCCAGACCAAACAAACCTAGACAGGCGATCAGGATAGCCAGACCCGAAGCCAGACTGAAAATAGAGCCATATTGCTGTTCGGTCTGATATTGTTTGTTGTAATGCTCATCAACGAAATAATACTCGAACGGGTTGCCAGGGAAGAGCTGCTTGTAAAGCTTCTCCAGTTCACCAATCTTTGCCTGCATGTTGTCCGTGGCCAATCGGATGGTGTAGTTCGAGCCGGGGTAGCCGGGGTAAATAATCAGAGGCTGAATGGCTTGTTGAAGTGACTGGTGATGGTAGTCATGAATAACGCCGATTACTTCCAGTTCGCTGCCAAATTTTATTTTCTGCCCTACGGCCTCCTGGGCCGATGCGAAACCAAGTGATTTAGCCGCCTTTTCATTAATCAGAACCCGATTAGCATCTGTTCCTTTGGCGCACATCTCGGGCGTAAAGTTCTGTCCGGCAGCTAGTCTGATGCCGTAGGTTGGTAGAAAACGGTCGTCGCTGTACGTGAATGCATACTCTTTCTTTTCATCGCCGGGCACCGGATTTAATCGCGTAACCCCATCAGAATTAAAATTATACCAGCCGCCCGGTACACTCCCCGAATTACAATACCCATCGACATAAGGCAGACTGGCTAGTTCATTGCGGAATGCTGTTTTCCCGGCTCTTCGGGCAGAATCGGCCCCTACGTCAGCCCCTTTGATAACCAGCAATTGCTTGACGTTGATGCCTAAATCTTGAGACTGCATAAAGGCTAATTGCCGATACAGAACAACCGTGGCCACCATCAGCACAATGGAGATGGAGAATTGAAAAACAACGAGGGTCTGCCGTACTCGAACACCCTGCCCCGACCGGACAAACGCATTCTTCACAATGCTGATAACCGGAAAACGGGATAGGGCGAAAGCTGCATAGCTACCCGAGGCAATAGCGCCTAACAGAACGGCCCCCGCTCCAACGATCCATAATGGACTCTGACTGATTGAGGTCAGTGATAACTTTTTGTCAATTAACTCGTTGAATGGACTTTGGAGTAAGGTGATTAGCAAAATCGCCAATCCCAGACCCAGTACATTTAGGAGTAGCGATTCGCCAAGAAATTGCCCGATGATTTGCCCCCGATTGGCGCCAACTACTTTACGCACACCTACTTCTTTAGCCCGTTTTAGCGCCCCGGCTGTCGACAGGTTGATGTAGTTAAGCCAGGCAATAACCAGAATCAAAAAGGCAATACCACCAAGCATATACACAAAACCAACTTTACCGCTGGTTGGTCGGGCGTCGCTTAGGCCATCACCCAAGTGTATGTAAGTGAGGGGTTGTAGCTGGGTAATTTCTGCCGTTTTAGGTCGCGCCTTCGAAATCAACTGATTCGCTTTGGCTTCGAACGCAACCGGGTCGGCTTGTGGATCGAGCAGGATCATTGTTTGAGAAAACGAGCCTTCCCAACGGTCTAATCGGGCCCAGTCGTTCCCGTTTCGATTCGCTTCATTGTCGAGCGTACTGAGCGAATAGACGATGTCGAACTGCAAATCGGAATTGGCCGGAACGTCGGCAAAAACACCTACTATCGTATAGGGCAATTTGCCAAACTGACTATTCAGCGTCAGGATTTTGCCAATTGGGTTTTCGGCACCAAAATAGGCTTTGGCCTTAGTTTCCGAAATAGCGACTGTGTTTGGCTGGTATAGCGAAGATGAACCCGCCACCAGTGGAAAGGAGAAAATACGGAAGAAATCGCCATCGGCACTTAGTGAGTTCGTCTCCCGGAAAGACCGTACTGCCTGTGCGCTTCCTGTTTCGGGCACTGTAACCACGCCCTGTTGAACAGAGGCAATCCGGCAAGCGGCCTTCACTTCGCTAAACTGTTTTTTCAGCGCTGTTGCTATGGCCGATGGCACGTAATCATCGGATTTACCATCTGGATGTTGTAACAGAATGCGGTAGGTGTTGGCCAGATTCTGATGAAACTGATTGTAGCTTTTTTCGAAACTGATGTATTCCAGAATCAGAACGAAAGCCGCAATACCGAGGGCCAGACCCGCAATGTTGATGAGCGAAAACACGCGGTTTTTGCTCAGATTACGAAACGCGATTTTTAGGTAGTTGAGAAGCATAGGATATAAAGTAAAGGGCATGGGGCCAGGAACACGGACACCAACTGAGTAGCTTAATCCGCGCTCCTGGCCCCATGCCCTTTACCCTATGCTATTGATTTCCTGTTTTAATACCGAAACTGCGTTCGGTTTCTTTGATGATGGCTTGCTTTTCGCGCTCCGATTTGCCTAGTACGTTAGCCGTACGTTCGATAATGAGCTCTTCGCCATCTTTCTCAAACGTATACTGCATCCAGAGCCGACCGTTTTCTTTATCTTCTTTCACCAACACGGAGGTTGGCGCTACCTCGCTGGGAGACAGTGACGAGCTGGAATTAGCTTCCATTCGATCCGACGATGATTCATCGGAATGAGAATAGGAGGTCACCCGTACTTCCGAGTTTCTCTTGCTCACGCGCGCTTCGTGTTTACGGTTAAGGCGAATATCGTTGGCCTGGTTATCGACAAATCGATCCAGCGAATCGATGATATGGGTTTCCAGCGCTTTTACGTCGCTTTTGTCCATGTCTTCGATGTTGAATGTGCGGTTATAATGTACTGAACGACCTTGTTGTTCAATATCAACACGAATACGAAGCTCCCGACCATCGGTCGTAACGTTTTTGCTGGACGACCGTTGGGCTACTGCACCGAAACCAATCGAGAGCAGGAACAGAGTAAAGAGCGTTTTCATAAAACGGCAGAAATTGCGTAGAATTTGAGATAGGTATAATTACTCCCTCTATCATCGTGCCAAGTGCGTATCTTGTTGTTTATCAATATCTTCTCGATATATGAAGAAATCGGATGTCCATTATCGGACACTTTTTCGTACGCGTGCGGACAGGGTGCAAGGAGCACGGGGCATGGAGCGGGGAAAACTATATGCCCTGCTCCGTGCACCTCGCTATTCACTTCGCAAACTCTTCACCGGATTCATCAGGGCGGCTTTGATGCTTTGGAAACTTATCGTTAGCAGAGCAATGCCTAGGGCTACTATACCGGCCAGGACGAAAATCCACCATGATAAGTCGATTTTATAGGCGAACCCCTGTAGCCATTGCTGCATGGCATACCAGGCGAGGGGGGAGGCAATAACGATGGCGATCAGGACCAGTTTGACAAAGTCGGCAGAGAGTAACCCCACGATGCTGGCTACCGAGGCACCGAGCACCTTCCGAACGCCAATCTCTTTGGTGCGTTGCTCGGCTGTGAAAGCGGCCAGCCCAAACAGACCCAGGCAGGCAATGAAAATGGCCATACCCGCAAATAAGGTTGCCAATGTACCGACAACGGTTTCGCTTTTGTAGAGCTTCTGGTATTCATCGTCAACAAACGAATAGGTAAACGGAAGCTTTGGGTTGATTTTCCGACAAATGGCCTCGATACTGGCTAACGCTTGTTTTGTCTGACCCGGCTGGGTACGTATCAGAATGTTATTAGGCCCCCAAGTCTCGCCCAGGCGAATGAAGAGAGGACGGATAGGTACGTGCAATGAGTTGAAATGAAAATCTTCGATAAGCCCAACAATTTTTCCTGGCCTTTTCCCATAAGCAAGCGGCTGGCCAACTGGATCTTTATAGCCAATCCGTTTGGCGGCTGCCTGATTGATGAGGTAATTGCTTGAATCCGTACCGAAAGCCGGGGAGAAATCGCGACCCCGAATCAGTTTCAATTTCATGGTTTTGGCGTAATCGTAGCCAACTACGGTATTGTTGAATTGAATAGCCAGATTTGGGTCTTTGCCTGTCCATTGTAGACCATCGGTGGTATTGCCGTTCTGTAGCGGATTCGTAATGGAATGGGTAATGCTCTGGATGCCAGCCATACGGAGTAATTCCTGCTTAACCATCGGGTAGTTATGGGCTAGCTCCCCCTGGCCGGGAATACTAATTAAATTCTCGCGGTCGTAACCTAAATTCTTCGTTTGAATGTACTGAAGCTGCCGATAAATGACCACCGTGCCCACAATCATCAGCATGGACAGAACAAACTGAAAAACAACCAAACCTCGGCGAAATAACTGCGCGCCCGGTCCGAAACGTAACATTCCCTTCAGGACCCGAACCGGATTGAGTGAAGATAGAAACAGGGCTGGGTAACTCCCGGCCAGACTGCCTGTAATGATGAGTAAACCTGCCAACAATGCCCAGAAATAGGGTTCTTGGATAGGAAGGTTCAACTGCTTGTCGGTCAGTAGGTTGAAGGCGGGTAGCATCAGCCTTACGAGCGTAATGGCTAGTACGAGCGCTATAGTCGTTAGGAGGAGGGCTTCGCCCATAAACTGGCCAATAAGCGATGACCGCTCGGCGCCGATTACTTTTCGGACGCCCACTTCCCGCGCCCGTTTAGCAGAGCGGGCCGTGGCCAGATTCATAAAATTAATTCCGGCAATCAGCAGCAGAAATACAGCCACAATGGCAAATAGCCGTATGTATTCGATGCGGCCCCCATCGCGAACGCCGTTTTTGAAATTGGAATAGAGGTAAGCTTCGGTTTCTGGCTGCAAAAACAGCTGAATGTCGAACGTGGCGTTAATGTCTTTGTTGCGCCCTTTCAGGAATCCTTTAAGTTTCGCATTTACCTTCGCAGGGTCGGCATCGGGGCGGAGTTCGATGCGGGTATCGGGCCCGCCGTTTTCCCATTCATTAAGCCAGGCATTCTGCTTTAGAAAGAGCTCCCAATTCTGTAGATAATCGTATTGGTCGAGCGAGGTGGTGGGCAAATTCTCGAATACTGCCGTTACCTGAAAATCGGTCTTGTTGTCGAACCGAATCGATTTGCCTAGTGCGGCCTGGGGGCTCCCGAAATAGACTTCGGCTAGTTTTCGGGAAATTGCCAGATTGTTCGGCGCATTGAGAGCTGTAGTTGCCGTGCCTGCCAGCAACGGAATCTTGTACATCTTGAACCAGTCAGCCCCCGCAAAACTCCCGGTTTGTCGGGCTATTTTATTCCCCACGCTGAGTACATGCCCTTCCTTCGATGAAAATCCTGCTGCGTGAACAATCTCAGGAAACTGCCGTTTGAGCTCGTCCGACAAAATTCCTGGCGTATCCTCATCCGTAACAATCCGCCCATCGGCAATTTCATTCTCCATGATCCTGTAGAGATGGCTGCCATTGGCGTACTGTGTCCCGATGCTTAGCTCATCCTGAATCCAGAGGAAAATGAGTAGGCTGGACGCCATGCCTAGCGCCAGCCCCACAATATTAATAGCGGAGAATGTTCTGTTACGGATCAGGTTCCGATAGGCGATGGTGAAATAGGAGCGAAGCATAGGGTGTTGTTTTGGCGTGGTATAGCATGGGGCAGGGAGCGCGGAGCAGGGTAAAGATCCTCCCTTGCTCCGCGCTCCCTGCCCCATGCCATTTATTCAGCTCGATGGATTTTTACTTCGCCGATGACCAGTTTACGTAGATTGCCATCACCGGCATACTTGATGTCGGATTCGCCGAATGCCATAACACCAATTCGATTCGATGCGTACACGTTCAACTGGCTATCGCCATACGAATGAACCGACACCAGCTCGCCGATCAGCTTCTCGGTATCAAGCGTATTTTCGCCATAAATGCGATATTGTTGTCTGGCTACTTTACCCGAATGGATCGCCACCTTGTTCTCGCCGAATAAACTCACTTTGAGTTTATTCGCGGTTAAACCTGTCAGATTCACTGTGGCCTGGCCATACACCTTCAGTTTGAACGAATCACTAGTCAGATCGCTCTGGCAGGTAGCTTCTTCTTCACCCCGGATTTGCAGACTTTTTAGGCTTTTATAGGTTACGAAAGCCGTTACTTTTACACTCTTGTCGTAAATCGGTCTCGTAAATTCCATGTCGCCCTCTTTCCATTTTTGGTTCTTGACTGTAATCCGCGCGTCATCAAGATAGATGCTCAACGTCTTGTTTTGCACTACATAGTTCACCTTCTCGGGTTCTATATTCTGATATTGCAACTGAATGTTTTCCTGCTCACCGGCCACTAGTACAATACTCACGTGTGGGCTGGTAATGACTTTATCGAACGATGGCAAAACGTTCGCCGGGGTTTGCGCGTGTACGAAAAAGGCGAGTAGTAGGAGGAAAAGAGTTGTTCCGGTTTTGGTTAGATTCTTCATAATTAGGGGGTATATGTAGTTGTTGTGACATTTGATAATTAAATAAATTTAGAACTAATCATCTGATTTTGTGCGACCCCGACGGGGTCAAATGTTTATAGTGGATGGTCTTTCTATAAACATCTGACCCCGTCGGGGTCACACAAAACAAAACCTAATTTATCTCTGTGTTTAAACTGAATTTATTCACTTCTCAAACTCTTCACCGGGTTCATCAAAGCCGCTTTCACACTTTGGAAACTCACGGTTAGTAACGCGATGATCACCGCTAGCAGACCTGCCAACGCAAATATCCACCAGCTAATGTCGGCCTTGTACGCAAATCCCTGTAACCACTGACTCATGGCATACCAGGCGAGGGGCGAGGCAATGACAATAGCGATCAGCACCAGTTTGACAAAATCTTTAGAAAGCATCGTTACAATGCTGAAAACGGATGCACCCAACACTTTCCGAACGCCAATCTCTTTCGTGCGTTGTTCGGCGGCAAAAGCGGCCAATCCAAACAGACCTAGGCAGGCAATCAACACGGCCAACAACGTGAAGGTGAGTAAGATTTCGCCCTGCTTCTGTTCGGCTTTATACTGTTTTGAGAAGTTCTCATCAAGGAAATGAAAATCCAGCGTGGCACTCGGATCGAACGTATGGTAGACCGATTGAATGTACGCCAGCGCTTCAGGGGCTTTTCCGGCCTGAATGCGGACGTAGATGTTGTCTTTTTCAAATGGAGCGGGCATCTGCAACACCAGTGGCTCAATTTTGTGCTGGAGTGAGTACGTGTGAAAATCCTTCACTACCCCCACCACACGAGCTTCAGCGGTGTGTTTTTCCTGATCAATGTAGTATTTCACCCGTTTGCCAACAGCGTCTTTCCAGCCGAGTTGTTTCGCCAGGGTTTCGTTGACTAACACGGCGCCAAACAAATCGCTTTTGAACGACTCCGAGAAATTTCGTCCCTGTTGCAGCTTAATTTCCAGCGTTTTCAGATAATCTGAATCGACAGAGAATTTTTGGACAACCTGCGTACTAGACGATAGCGCGCCATTTTGTTCGAAGAACATGCCGTTGCCACCAATATTATTATTGCCAATGGGGTTGCTGGCGGCCGACGCGCCTTCGATCAACGGACTGCGCTGTAGCGCTTCCTTGAGGGCGTCGACACGCTGACGAACGTCTTCACTGTTGATATGAAACGTGAGTACTTGTTCTTTATTAAAGCCTAAATCGCTGTGCATCACAAACCGCATTTGCCGGTACACCACAAACGAACAGGCAATCAGCGCCACTGTTGCCACAAACTGAAACACAACCAGCGATTGCTTGAAGAAAATACTACCCGATTGATTGCCGAGTTGCCCCCGCAAAGCTGCTACGGGCCGGAAGCCCGAAAGCCGCAAGGCCGGATAAAGCCCACTCAGTGTACCAAGGCATACTGAAAGCACAGCAACAATCAGAAAAGTAGTCGTGAACCCGCCCATCGACAGCGTTTTATCGGCCATCTGATTAAAGTAGGGTAAGGCCATCTTGGTCAATATTGCACTCACCAAACCTGCCAGCAGTGTCATCAAAATAGACTCGGTCAGGAACTGCCCCACGAGCTGCCATTTAAACGAACCAATTGCTTTCCGAACGCCTACTTCGCGGGTGCGTTTGAGGGAGCGGGCCGTGTATAAATTCACGTAGTTGATGCAGGCAATCAGCAGAATGAGCGCAGCTACGGCGGCAAAAATGGAGACTGTACGAGCGTTGCCATTCGCGCCGATTTCGTAGTCTAATTGCGAATGGAGGTGAATCGATGTCAGAGGCTGGAGTTCCATTCGATAATCGACTTCACCCATTTCTTTTTTCAGGTACTTCTGATAAAACCCAGGGAGTTTAGCCTCCAGCGTTTTGTAGTCGCTGCCTTTGGTCAGGAGCAGGTAGGTATAGAGTTCAAAACTCTGCCAGCCGCTGGTGTAATTGTTTGGTAACGAACGCAATGCCTCAAACCGAAAATGTGAGTTGGTCGGTACGTCTTCGATAACACCCGTGACCGTATTCGGAAAATGATTGCTGAACTCAATTACTTTGCCAACGGCTTTGCTGGCATCGCCAAACAGCTTTTCGGCTATGGTTTTGGTGAGTACAATGCTTTGTGGTTTAGTCAGCGCCGAAGCCGGATCGCCATATAGAAACGGGAACGAGAATACATCAAACACCGATGGGTCAGTGAAGAAGATGTTGTTCACGTCCATCTTTTTGTCGTTGAACGTAATCTGGCCACCGCCTTCTGGATTAATCCGAACCGTTTTTTCAACTTCCGGATAATCGTTTTTTAGAGCTGCGGCAAAAGGAGCTGAGGTAGGAGCCAGCTTGAGATTGCCACCCGGCCACTGGGCGTAATGAACCACCCGGACAATACGGTCAGCGTTGCTATGAAACCGGTCGTAGCTCCATTCATCGGTTACATAGAGTACCATCAGCCAGACGGCCGCCATGCCAATGCCCAGGCCAACGACATTGAGACCACTGAACAGTTTGTTTTTCCAGAATGTCCGAACTGAAATCTTTACGTAATTACCAAGCATGACCGTGACCCGTTGAAGTTAAGAAAAGAAAACGCACGACTTCGTACGTCTTACTGATTTAGAAAAGTCCAAATGCTATGCCAATTAGATAATGTGCTGATTGTTAGGAGTTTGTGATGTATATGGTAAGCGAAATGTCCGCAAACGGACGTAAGCCGTACAGTTGCGGACATTGGAAAAGAGCCATCTGGTGTAAAAACCATCTGGGGTCTGAGACACAGCATGCTGTGTCTCTACGTATGTCATTTCCCGGCTTTCGGAACGCCTATTGATTTCTCAATGTCGTCGATCAATTGTTGCCGTTCCTGTTGCGATTTATTCTGCACATCGAGGGTGCGTTCGTAGGTCACATCATCGCCATCTTTTTGAAACTTGTAACGTAGGTACAACTGGCCGGAGTCTGAGTCGTATTTAACCTCCTTGGTATAAGGATGTTTTCCACCAACAGCCATAGTATGATTGTTGCCGTTGGTAATCGATACCGTTTCCTGATCGCTGCTGATGATGGCTACTGATTCCGGGCTTTTGGGGGCAATGGGAGCGTGTGGAGCAAGGGCGGCACGAGGAGCTTTAAAGGGCTTTAGTGGTTTAATTGGTTCGGGTGCGCTAACATTCAATGAATCCAGAATGTGTTCACGCAGCGCATTTCGTTCATCCTGATTTAAGGTAGATACATCGAACGTGCGATCATAATCAATTGGGTTGCCATCAACGGTTCCCTTAACCCGAATGGATAGCGTTTTGCCATCGTCGTTGATGCTGCGGCTGATTGAGTTGTGGTGTTGAGCGAAGACTAAGGAAGTGGCCAGCGCCAATACGGTCGTTAGAAGCGTTCTCATGCGAATTGTTGTTAGTCAGTTTTTACGAGTTCATTGGGCTAATGACACTGATTTTCGCCGGACGTTGCTTTTGGGGGGATAAAATGTAGAGACGCAACCCTTTGCGTCTCCTTGACCGGATGGTTTTATTAACCCTAAAATTGCTGACGCATATGGAGACGCAAAGGATTGCGTCTCTACATTACTCACTTCGCAAACTCTGCACCGGATTCATCAGAGCTGCTTTGATGCTTTGGAAACTGATGGTTAACAGGGCAATACCTATAGCTAATAGGGCCGCCAGAATAAATAGCCACCACTCGATATTGATTTTGTAAGCGAAGTCCTGTAACCATTTATCCACCCCCCACCAGGCCACGGGCGACGCGATCAGGACCGCAATCAACACGAGCGTCAGGAAGTCTTTGGAGAGCAGCGTAACAATGCTGGCCACCGAAGCCCCCAACACTTTCCGAACGCCAATCTCCTTCGTCCGGCGCTGCGCTGTAAACGTTACCAACCCAAACAAACCCAGGCAACTGATTAATACGGCGATACCCGTAGCCAGCGTGACCAGCTTGCCCAGATTCCGTTCTTTAGCGTAAAGATCAGCCACCGATTCGTCGAAAAATTTGGGGTTGAACGGTTCGTCGGGATAGGTGTTCACCCAAAGCGTTTTGATCTGGGCCAGCGTTTTATCGAACGAGTTGGCTCCACTTCGTCGGAATTTCACGTTAAAGACATGCAAATTCTCTTTATGGCTCATCAATGCCGTAGGCTGAATGGCATTGTGCAACGAGCGATGGTGGAAATCGCGCACCACGCCAACGATGGGGAATTTCTCCAATACCTTACCAACGGCATCGGCCGGATTCAGAAAGCCGATCCGTTTTGCCAGCGTTTCGTTGATAATGTATTCCCGTGCGGTGTCGCTTGGGAGTAGGTTGCGCCCCGCTACTAATTTCATCCCGTACAAAGCCATATAGGTCGTGTCGGCTTCTTTGCGGTACACGTTTAGTTTAATCTTTCCCTTTTTGCCTAGGTATTCCAGCGTAGATGTAGACCAGCCACCGGCAATAGGCGTCTGATTAGCCATACTGACGCGTTCGACGCCGGTTAGTTTCCGAATCTGATCGGCTAGCGTAAATCGGACATCATGACGGTCGCCGTTGAAAAAACTGCTGGTTGGGGTGTTGAAGGTTACGATAGCGTCGCGCTGAAACCCCAGATCGGAGTTAATCAGGAAACGGAGTTGTTGACCGACTAACAACGCCCCCACAATAAATACCTGGGCCACAACAAACTGCCCGACAATCAGTACTCGGCGCAACCCGGCATGACCAGCCGTCTGGCTTGTCTGATTGCGTAGGGCCAGCACCGGCGAAAGTCGTGACACAACTACGCCCGGATACAGCCCGGCTAACAGAGCCGTTGTGATTGCAACAAGGAGCAGAAAGCCATACAGATGCGGCTGCGTAAAATTGAGCGTAACGCCCTTCGGAACAATATCGCCAAGATACGTCAGGGCGCCCTCTGCCAGCACCAGCGCGATGCCCGTAGCCAGCAGGGTAAGCACGAAGGTTTCGCCCAGAAACTGAATGAGTAGTTGCTTGCGTCCACTGCCCAATGATTTCCGAACCCCAATTTCCTTTGCTCGCTGGGTCGATTGAGCGGTGGCCATATTGATAAAATTGATGCAGGCCAGCAGTAGTAAAAAGCCACCAACCAGACCCAGCACCAGCAACGTTGGGCGATGCGCTACGTGACTGCCGCTGGCGTAATCGGCATTGAAATGGACATCGGTCAGCGGTTGGAGAATAAACCAGCGATTGCCTTTCTCTTCAGTGGCTGGCATGTGGCGTTCGACCATCTTAATAACCTGCTCACCGAAACGCTTGGGGTCAGTACCGGGCGTTAACATCAGCAAGCATTGCGACGAGGAATTGGTATTGTTCCACTCTGTAAAACCCAGATTATCCCGGCGTTTTTTATTGGTGCTTACGGTCGCGAGCGAGACGAACGACTTGAAATCAAAATCGCTGGGGGCGTCGAGGTCCTTCAGCAAGCCCGAAACCGTTAACGACAATGTATCCCGATACTGTTGCCCAATAAGCCGACGACCGACAACGGCAGGGCTGGCATCGCCGAAATACAAACGGGCTTGACGCTCTGTCAATACAATCTGGCCCGGCTTTGATAGCGACGCTTTGGGCGAACCTGCCAGCCACTGACGGGGCATAATCTCGAAGAAGGTCTCATCGGTAATAGCCAGCCAGTCACGCTCATTGTCTTGGGTAGGAAATCGAGCTGGCTCGGCACCTGGACGAGGCACCTCAACAACCTGAAAGCTACCTGTATGAAAAGCCGCGACCGTTTTGGCTCCTGTCAATTCCTTTCGAACACCGTCGGGAATTGGAGCCGACAAACCGGGGTTATGGTAGAATTCGTCGCCAAACTTAAACTTCGATACCAGCCTGTAGATTTGCCCACTGTTGGGCACATTCTGGTCGAAATTCAGTTCAAACTGAACGATCAGGTAAATGACCAGACAAGCCGCCACACCAATTGACAAACCCGCCACGTTGAGCGCCGTAGTCAGCCGATTCCGGCCAAGGTTGCGAATCGCGATGTTGAGGTAACTTTTTAGCATGGTTGTTTAGGTTAATGGCACGGAGCGAGGAGCAGGGAGCATGGTGCGGGGATATGACTCATACATACCCTGCCCCGTGCACCCTGCTCCTCGCAATTTATTCACTTCGTAAACTCTTCACCGGATTCACCAAAGCGGCTTTAATGCTTTGGAAACTGATGGTTAGCAACGCAATGCCTATGGCCAGCAGACCGGCTAGGGCGAAGATCCACCACGATATATCAATTTTGTAAGCAAAGCCTTGCAACCACTGGTTCATAGCGTACCAGGCCAACGGGGAGGCAATGATAATGGCGATGAACACCAGTTTCAGGAAATCCCTAGAAAGCAGGCCAACTACCCCGAACACCGATGCACCGAGTACTTTACGAACGCCGATTTCCTTGGTGCGTTGCTCGGCCATAAACGCCGACAAACCAAACAAACCCAGGCAGGAGATAAAGATAGCAAGGAATGCAAAGTAATTGGCCAGACTGCCGACCACTGTCTCACTTTTGTAAAGTTTCTGGTACTCATCGTCGATGAATCGATACGAAAACGGAAACTTCGGATTCATCTCTTTCCACAACATTTCAATACTCGCCAGCGCCTGGGTAGTTTGCCCCGGTTGCGTGCGAATGATGAAACTATGCATGTTCAGATCCGTTCCTAACCGCAGGATAATGGGGGCAATGGGAATGTGCAACGACTGGAAGTGGAAATCCTTCATAACGCCAATGATTTTCCCCGGCCTACCCCACATGGTAATTGGTTGGCCAACGAGTGAACCAGTGCGTTTATTTTTGTTGTCGATGCGCTTAGCAGCAGTTTCGTTGATTAGGTAGTTGGTGGTATCGGTTCCAAATTCGGACGAAAAATCACGGCCTTCAACCTGTAGCTTCAGGGTTTTGATCAGATCATAGCCCACCGCCGTTTGGGTGAATTCGATGTTGACATTTGGGTCTTTACCCGGCCATTTTACCCCACCCGTGCTGCTGCCAATGTTGTTCGGCGCTTCCTGCATGGACGACACCGACATGATTCCGGGTTTACGCAGCAACTCGTCTTTGAAGGTTTTATAGGCCGATAGGGTCGCCAGATCGCCTTCAACCGGAATATACAGCAGATTTTCGCGATCGTAGCCGAGGTTTGTGGTTTGCACATAATTGACCTGCCGATACACGATGATGGTTCCCACTATAAGCAACATCGACAAGACGAACTGAAAAACAACCAATCCCTGCCGGAATAACCGAGCCCCCGAACCAAACTTTAGTGATCCTTTCAACACCCGAACTGGCTCCAGTGCTGATAAAAACAAAGCCGGATAGCTGCCCGCTAGTAAGCCAGTAAGTAGTGCCATGCCTACTAGCATCAGCCAGAATGAAACTTGTGTTGTATTCAGACTGATGTGCTTGCCCGTTAATTCGTTGAACTGCGGTAACAGGAAGAAAACAAGAATCAGCGCAATCCCCAATGCCAGGAACGTAAATAACAGCGCTTCGCCAACAAACTGCCCGGCCAGTACACTTCGCACAGCACCAACTACCTTCCGAACGCCCACTTCCTTCGCCCGCTTGACCGACCGGGCTGTGGCCAGATTCATGAAATTGATGCAGGCAATCAGCAACAGAAATACGGCTACAATACTAAACAACCTGACGTACTCGATGCGTCCGCCATCCTGTTTTCCGTTCTTAAAGTTTGAGTATAGGTAACCATCAGTATAGGGCTGTAGGAAGAGTTGGGCATCGAAGGTTGCGCTCATGTCCTCCTTATTATACTTCCGCAAAAGCGGTAAAATTTTGGCCTCCAGATTGGCGACGTTTGCATCGGGGCGGACCATAATGCGGGTATGTGGCCCATTGCTACCCCATTGTTTCATCCAGGGATTACGTGTGATGCAGTCCTGCCAGTTGAGCAGGAAATCGTACTGGTCAGATGAATTCTCGGGCAGGTTGTCAAAAACGGCCGTTACCTGATAATCCTGCTTGTTATCGATGCGAATGCTCTTGCCCAGAGCGGTTACCGGATTGCCAAAGTAGAACTCGGCTACTTTTTTCGAGATCGCCAGACTATTCGGGGTGTTCAGTGCCGTTTGCGGGGTTCCGGCCAGTAGTGGAATGCTGAACATTTTAAACCAGTCGGCCCCTGCCCAATGCCCCTCTTCTTTATTGATCTTCTCCCCAACGGCAAACGTCATCTGCGCACCCCAGCCTGTATAGCTAGCGGCATAAACGATTTCGGGGAAAAGCTTTTTTAGCTCGTCGGCTAATAGACCCGGTGTAAAATGCCCGGTTTCGACTTTCCCATCGTAGAACTGGCTTTGCATCACATTGTACAACTGAGGTCCATTCGCGTGGAATTTATCCACAGTTAGCTCATCCTTTATCCACAAAAAAATCAGCAGGCTACACGCCATGCCGAGCGACAAGCCTAGTACATTGATCGCTGAGAAGGCCTTATTCCGAATGATATTTCGCCAGGCGATTTTGAAATAATTGAAAAGCATGCTTGTTTAGGTTAATGGCACGGAGCGAGGAGCAGGGATAGGGCCACGCATACCCCGCCCCGTGCACCCTGCTCCTCGCAATTTATTCACTTCGTAAACTCTTCACCGGATTCATCATCGCGGCTTTAATGCTCTGGAAACTCACTGTCAGGAGCGCAACACCCACCGCCAGCAGACCCGCCAGCGCAAACACCCACCACTCGATGTCAATTTTGTAGGCGAAGTCCTGCAGCCAGCGGTTCATGGCCCACCAGGCCACGGGCGATGCTAGAACAATGGCAATCGCCACTAACTTGAGAAAGTCTTTGGAGAGCAGGCTGACGATGCTGGTTATGCTCGCGCCGAGTACTTTCCGAACTCCGATTTCCTTCGTTCGTTGCTCCGTTGTAAAGGATACTAATCCAAACAGACCAAGGCAGGCTACCAGGATCGTCAAGCCAGAGAAAAAGCCCAGAATTTGTCCGGTTTTTAACTCGGTCGCGTATAAATTCTGGTAACGTTCATCCAGAAACGAATACACAAATGGCTCATTGGGCATCAGCGTTTTCCACTTCTGTTCCATAGATGCCAGCAAACTGGCCATGTCCGGCGTTTTAGCCTTCACAATGAGTGTGCCTGCATTATTCCCCAGCATCATAACCAACGGTGTAATTCGCTCATGGAGTGGCCGAAAATGAAAGTCTTTCACCACGCCAATCACCTGATACGTTTTTGGGGTATCCCTTGTATTCGACAAGATGTGTTTCAGCGTATGTTTTAGGGCATTGTTTCCCCAGCCAAAGGATCGAACAGCCGCTTCATTTACAATTACAACTGACGAATCGGTGCTAAAGTCACGCGAGAAGTTTCGGCCGATCTGCAATCTCATGCCTAGCGTAGGAATGTAATTCTCATCTACATCATAGCGCAGGGATTTAATAATTTGGTTCTGATTGTTATCCGGAGAAACAAAAAAGTTATTGCCGTAAGATGGCCCCGCTGGTAAGTAGCCCGATAAGCTTACGTTGACTACCCGGGGATCTTGTCGTAACTGGTCGCGCAGGAGCGCTTCTTTGGGGCCTAGCTGCCAGGTTTGTGGCAGTACGATCACCTGTTCTTTATCATAGCCTAACTGCTTATGCTGCATATACATAAGCTGGCGGTAAACGACCGTGGTGGCAACAATCAGGGTAATTGAAATGACGAACTGAAAAACAACCAGGCTGCCTCGTAAACCAGCTCCTTGCCCAATCGGTAACCACCCCGACGACCCACCCTGTAATGCCGTACCACCTTTTAATACGGCTACTGGTTTAAACGATGACAGGAAAAAAGCCGGATAGCTACCTGCTACAATTCCCGTGAGTAAACCAATCCCGCACAAACCGCCCCATAACCAATAGTTGCCTAAAAAATCAAGCGGAAGTTCCTGCCCAACGAAGGCCCGAAATGTAGGTAACACTAGCTGTACAATGCTGGTGGATAAGGCTAGGGCAACAGTTGTCAGCAATAACGACTCAATCATGAACTGACTAATTAAGGCTGGCTGACTTGAGCCCATCACTTTTCGGACACCTACCTCACGAGCCCGCTTTGTGGCACTGGCTGTTGAGAGGTTCGTGAAATTTATGCAGGCAATTACCAGCATAAATAGCGCAATGGCTCCAAATAGATACACATAACGGATGTTACCCAGTGCTTTGAGATCATACGAAAATGTGGAATGGAGGTGAATATCGGTTAGGGGTTGTAGGAGTAAGCTAAGTTCATTGCCCTTCTGATGAAATTGAGCTAACGACATACCCATCGCCTGGGGTAATTGCGGACCTAAGTATTTCTCAATAACCCGAGGAAGTTTGGCTTCGAGTTGCTTATAATCGTACCCTTTTGGTAAGACGACATAAGTATAAAATTCAGACTGTAGCCAGCTCGGCGATTTTGCCTCAGGCAGACTGGCCATCGATGCAAATAAATCAAAATCGAAGTGGGAGTTAGACGGTATTTTGTCCACTAAGCCCGTGATTGTGTAGGCTTTATTTTCCGTTTTCAGGGTAATAATTTTGCCGATTGGGTCGTCGCTGCCAAAGTATTTGTGCGCAAACTTTTGTGTAACGACAACTGTGTTGGGTTGCAATAGAGCTGTTTTACTATCCCCTTTCAGAAATGGAATGGTAAACACCCGAAAAAAGTTGGAGTCGACGAAGGTAAAGGCGCTCTCCTTGAAGGCTTTATCACGATATGAAATCAGAGGAGAACCTCCCATACGTAAACGGGTAGCCTCCTCCACTTCGGGAAATTCGCTATGAAGTACCTGCGCTACAGGCGGCATTACGTGGGGTTCGTTCATCTGATTGCCCTGGACACTCCCCCGAAAAAACACACGCACAGTTCGGTCTGCCTTGTCGTTGAAACAATCGTAGCTGAGTTCGTGCAGTACATACACCAGAATCAGCAGACACGTTGCCAGGCCAAGGGCTAACCCCACAATGTTGATGGCCGAAAACAAGCGGTTTCGGACTAGATTCCGCCAGGCGATTTTAATGTAGTTCGTTAGCATGGGAAGGGGGCGTGGAGCAGGGTGCTCGGGGCAGGGAAACCGTGTTCCGAGTACCCTGCTCCACGCAATTATTCAGACCGCAAACTCTTCACCGGATTCATCATGGCGGCTTTGATGCTTTGGAAACTCACCGTTAGCAAGGCAACACCCACTGCCAGCAGACCCGCCAGCGCGAACATCCACCATTCGATGTCGATTTTGAAGGCGAATTTCTGGAGCCATTGATTCATCACGTACCAGGCCAACGGTGAGCTAAGTACCAGAGCGGCCAGTACGAGTTTGACGAAATCGATGGAGAACAGACCAAAAATATGCGCCGTTGATGCCCCCAATGCTTTCCGAATACCCACTTCCTTCGTTCGGGTTTCGGCCATGAATGAAACGACACCGTACAAGCCCAGACAGCCGATAAAAATAGCAATCAGGGCCAGCAACCGGAACAACGAATACATCCGTTCCTCGCTCTTATAGAAATTGGTGAGGGTTTCGTCCAGAAAAGTGTATTTGAACACGAAGTCGGGGTAGGTGGCGTTCCAGGCGGTTTCGACTTCTTTCAATAGGCTACTGATGGCTTCGGGGCTCGTGTGGCCCTGGGCTAGTTTGATGCCTAAACTACGGTACTGGTCGCGGAAGGAAGTCAGTACGCTTGGCTCAATTTTTTGATGTAGTGAAAAGGCGTTAAAGTCTTTCACAACTCCAACAATAGGCTTTTTCAGTTCTTCGCCATTGACCCTCATGAACTTACCGATGACTTGCTCTGGTTTTTGGAAACCCAGGCGCTTCATGAAAGCCTCGTTGATGACAAACTCGCGCATCGAATCGGCGGGTTGGAACATCCGGCCCGCAATCATCTTGAGGCCATAGGTACGCACATAGGCGGTGTCGGCGGGGCGCATCAGAACGCCGTAATCGGGCTCTTTCTCATCGTTTTCGAAGCGGAAACCCGTTGTCCAGTTGCTGGTCGATGAAGGGGTGGTCATGCCAAAACTCATCGACTGAATACCGGGCAGACCAGTCAATTTGGCTTTTAGCCCTTCTAGCGTACCCGCCTTGTTGTCGGGCAGATACACATTAAGTACGGCATCGCGGCTATACCCTAAATCGGCCGAGCGGAAGTACTTCATCTGGTTATAGGCAATGATGGTCCCGATGATGAGCAACTGCGAAATGGCAAACTGTCCGACAATCAGCCCCCGACGAAGTGTGAGTTGATTAATGCCCGATGAACCAGCCTGCGAAGCTCTCATTTTCCCTTTTAAGGCCAGAATAGGTTGATAACCGGATAGCACCAAAGCGGGGTAGAAGCCTGCCAGTGTAGTAGTAAGTATGCCTAGTATAACTAAAAAAACAATCACGATAGGATCGAACAAGGTGGTTGCGCCCGGTTTAATATTGAGCAACTCACTAACGTAAGGCAACGATACCTGCGCGAGAATGAACGCCAATACCATAGCGAGGCCCGTTAATACGCCCGTTTCGCCCAGGAACTGCCGCACTAACTGACCGCGAGAGCTTCCCAACACTTTTCGAACACCCACTTCTTTGGCCCGGCGAATTGCCTGTGCTGTAGCCAGATTGATGAAGTTAACACAGGCTGTTACCAGAATGAACAGACCAATCAGACCCATCGCCCAGATCATTTCCATGCTAACGGTTCGCTTGGCGTAGTTGTCGGTGCGCGTATCCGTATGGATGCTGGTCAGCGGCTGTAGGGTGTACACCAGATCGCGCGCATCTTCGACTGGGTGGTATTTCTTGACAAACGCAACGAGCTGTTGATCCATTTTTGCCGACTCAACTTGCTGATCGGCTGCTGTGCCTGGTAGCTTTAAGTAAATCTGAGCGCCACCGTAGGTCGAGCCCCAGTCGTCCCAGTTCGTACTGGCGCCAAACTGCTTCAGCGACGCAAACGACAGTAAGACTTCAAAGGGCATACTCGTTGTGGCCGGTAGATTCTGCACAACACCTGTTACCACGAAATCCATTTTATTCTCGACACGAAGGGTCTTGCCCATTGGGTTGCCTGAGCCAAAGTACTTTTGAGCCATTTGCTCACTGAGCACAACCGTATTCGGATTGTTGAGCGAGGTTTGGGGGCTACCGCTTTTCCAACCGAAATCGAATAGCCGGAAATATTCAGGCTCGACAAACGCGACCACTCCGTCGCCCTCCTGAAACTTCTTAGCCGATACCCCCGATTTATTGCCCACCGTTACGACCACATTGGCAATGCGGTTAACCATCGTGACGTCGTGTTTCAGGTTCGGAAAATCATTCCGAAGGGCCGCCAGTGCAGGCAACGGAATACCAGCCTGCCGACGATCTGTGTTGTTTTTCTTGTTGAACGAAATTAGTCGATACGTTTGGTCGGCCTGTGTATTGTGCTTATCGAAACTCAGTTCGTAGCGAATCGCCAGAAACAATAGCAGACAACAGGCCAGACTGAGGGTCAATCCCAGCACATTGATGACCGAATAACTCCAATTGCGCTTCAGGGCGCGGAGGGCGGTAGTTAGATAACTTTTAAGCATAGGGTTGGGGCGCGGAGCACGGGGCGCGAGGCAGGGTTAAAAACCGTGCTCCATGCTCCCGGCACCATGCATTTATTCTGAACGTAATGATTTCACTGGATTCATCAACGCGGTGGCAATCGTTTTACTACTAATGGATAGTAAGACCAGACATAAGACCAATAGGGCAGGTACCGCAAACAGCCACCAGCTTAGTTCGATACGAGCCGCATAATTTGCCAGCCAGTTTTTGACTAAAAAGTATGTAATTGGAATGCCGATGGCTATGGAGACCAGAACGGTCTTTATAAAATCTTTGGACAGTAAAACCATTAAGTTCGTGGTACTGGCTCCAATCACTTTACGAATACCAATTTCCTTCGTTCGCTTGGAAACCGTAAACGTAGCGAGGCCAAACAATCCCAAGCAGGAGATCAGGATGGCGAAGCCCGTCAGAGCACCAAAAACCTGCTGAAAGCGCTCATCCGCTTTGTATTGTTTGTCGTACTCGGTATCCATGAAGAAGTAGCTAAACGGCGAGTAAGGGAAGTTCGCCTTGTACACCTTTTTCAGCGTAGCGAGTTGCTCGCTGGCATTGCCGCCTGCAAACTTTACGCTGGCAAACGAATCGAATGTAGAGGAATATAGGTGTATGATGGGAATATAGGCGGCCTTCGGTGATTCGTAGTGATAATTATTAACAACTCCCCGAATCGTTGCCTTGTGTCCCCAGAAATCTACCCGCTTGCCAATGGCCTCTGCAGGCGAAGGAATCCCCCAGAGACGAATGGTTTCCTCATTGACAATAAGTTGTCGGTTCGTTGTGTCTGAAAAACCGGGTTGGGTTGTTAGATCGAAGTTTTTGCCAGCCAGTAATTTAAGGCCCATCAGGTTGATAAACGACGTGTCGATCCGGGCCAGGTAATAATTATACGAGGTTTTCTTAGCAGCATCCGACAAATTGACCCCCGTTGTTGTGCCCATTTGAGACGAACTCAGGCCCGGTACTGTACCCGAAAGTGAAACCGCCTTTACCTGCGCTTGGTTAAGCAGCATCTGCCGGAACCTACTATAATCCTGATGGCTATCAATTCCTACCGGAGCTTTCACCACTAGAGTATGGTCAATGCTTATCCCTAAGTTTTGCTCCCGCAGAAAGTTGACCTGCCAATACACAGCGAATGTTTGTACCAACAAAATGAGGGTAATCGTAAATTGAAAAACCACCAGTGACTTGCGTAATAATAGCCCTTTGGTAGATCGTGAGAAACTTCCTTTGAGTACCGTAACTGGATCGAAGGAAGACAGCACGAAGGCTGGATAAAACCCTGACAATAAAATACTCAGCGACAGAAACGCACCGAGACTTTCCCAGAAAAATACATCTCCGAACACAGTAAAGCCTTCGGGTAGCCCCGACACCTCAACAAATACCGGACTTAGGATCGTTACTAACCCGACCGCCAATGCACCGGCAACAATATTGATCAGAACCGTTTCTGTGAAAATCTGCGCTTTTATCTGTCTCTGGGTGGAACCGATCACTTTTCTCATACCAATTTCCCGTGCCCGATCAAGCGCTTTGGACGTAGTTAAATTCACGTAATTGACAAACGCACTCAGAAGCACCAGAAAGGCTACGCCCAGCAGAAAATATACCGACCGTGCTTCGCCATTTGGCTCAGTTTCAAACGTTTTGTGAGAGTGCAGGTGAATGTCGCCGATTTTCTGACCGATCAATTGCTCATTTTTAATTTTTTGGTCTTTAATCAATCGATCGCTGAAGGCCGCCAGCGATTTAGTAAACCTTTCATACGGGGTATTTGGAGCTAATTGTACATAGATGTAGGTGTTATTGTTGTTCCAATTGTCTTCCCATTCGCCGAAATCCGAAAGCATGGTCGGATAGGAGAGCAGCATATCGAACTTCAGATGCGTATTCGCTGGGCTATTGGGTACAACGCCGACTATGTCTACCAGAACGCTGCCTCTTGACTTGGGAATTTTCAGGGTTTTCCCCACTACATCGAGCGTCTTGAAATAGGTCAACGCTGTTTTTTCGGTCAGCACGGCCTGACGGGGCTTGGTAAAAATACCGTTCCGATTTCCCTGAAGCAGCGGGTAGTTAAATAGGGTGAAAAAAGAAGGATCGACGGCGTAGATTTTATCCAGCAAGAAATAATTAGTACCAATTTGGACAGTTGGATTAGGCTTGATAACATCATAGACGCGGGTATAGTCGATTACCTCACTCATTTCCTGCTTGGCTTTGGGGCCAATTGGGGGGTAGTTTTCGGCATCCTGTGCGTCGACTGAGCCACCATTCATATAATCTATAGTGAGTCGCACGAGCTGATTAGCCAACGGATTTGCCTGTTCGTAACTCAACTCGAAGCGCACATACTGGATAATGAGCAGGGCCACAGCCAACCCACTGGCCAGTCCTACCACATTAATGAGGCTAAACGTGGTGTCTTTCCTGATAATTCGCAGCGCTATTTTGAGGTAGTTTCGTAGCATAGGGGGGTGGGCATGGAGCAGGGAGCGCGGAGCCTGGTTTTTAGCCCTGCCCCGCGCTCCCTGCTCCATGCATTTATTCAGATCGTAAACTCTTCACCGGATTCATCAGCGCGGCTTTGATACTCTGGAAACTCACCGTTAGTAGCGCAATACCTACTGATAGCACGGCGGCCAGCGCGAACATCCACCACGAAATGTCAATTTTGTAAGCGAAATCATCCAGCCAGCGGCTCATGACATACCAGGCTACAGGCACGGCAATGATGATGGCAATGGCTACCAGTTTCAAAAAGTCTCTCGAGAGTAAAGCCACAATACTGGCAACGGACGCACCGAGTACCTTCCGCACGCCGATTTCTTTGGTTCGCTGCTCGGCGGTGAATGTAGCCAATCCAAACAGACCCAGACAGGCGACGAAGATGGTCAGCCCGGCAAAGATGCCGAGGATGCGGCCAATCTTCTGTTCGGCCCGATAGGTGGCCATAAAACGCTCATCCAGAAACGAGTAGGCGAAAGGAGCGTCGGGCATGAGTTGGCTCCACTGCTGTTTCAGGCTGGCCAGAAGTCCCGAGATGTCTTTCGTTTTTACCTTCACAATCACGGTTCCGGAATTACGCCCCAGCACCATGACTAAAGGCGCAATTTTTTCATGCATCGATTTGAAGTGGAAATCTTTTACGACGCCAATCACATGATAGGTCAATTTTTTTCCTTCATTGGTGGCATTGGTAATGGTGTGGCCTAATGCCTTATCGCTCCAGCCGAAGGTTTTGGCGGCTGTTTCATTCAGAATTACGCCTGATGAATCGGTGCCGTATTGCTGAGAGAAATTCCGGCCAGTTGCCAGTTTCATACCCAGTGTTGGGATGTAGTTGTAATCGACGTCGTACCGGAGGGTTTTTACCAGTTGCGTAGAATTGGTTTCAGGATAAACCGTGAAGTTGTTATTGTTGCTCGGACCAGCGGGCAAGTAGCCAGAGGTGCTAACGTTCACAACGCGAGGGTCCTGCATAATCTGGTTTCGGAATACATCTTCCTTTTTACCCAACAACCATGTTTCGGGCAATACTAGTACCTGATCTTTATCGTAGCCTAATTTCTTGTTCTGAATGTAGCTGAGCTGGCGGTACACCACAGTCGCACCGACCATTAGCGAGATCGAAATGAAGAATTGAAAAACGACCAAACCGCTGCGTAGCCCGATGCTGTTTCGGCTCGATGTAAACTTCCGAAATGCCGTACCACCCTTCAAAACAGCAATCGGTTTGAAGGACGACAGGAAAAAGGCGGGATAGCTTCCGGCCAGCACACCTACCAGCAAGCCGAGTATCAACAAAGCTGGCAATAACCAGGCATTCGTTGTAAAGTTTAACGTTAATTCCTTGCCCGCCAGTTGGTTGAAAAGCGGCAATGCCATATAAACTAACCCAATGGCCAGGAGCAACGCAATCGCCGTCAATAGGAGCGATTCGACCAGGAATTGGTTGGCTAGTGCCATTTTAACTGAGCCCAGCACTTTTCGAATGCCCACTTCTTTAGCCCGTTTGGAGGCACCCGCTGTAGACAGGTTCATAAAATTGATGCAGGCAATCAGCAACATAAATAGCGCAACAGCCCCGAAAATATAGACATAGCGAATGTCGCTTCCTGCTTCCAGATTCATCGTCATCTTCGAATGCAGGTGGATGTCGGTCAGTGGTTCCAGAAATAGGCCAATATCGTTGCCTTTTTGGCGGAACTGGGCCAGGGTCATGCCCATTGCCTGCTGCAACGGAGGAGCCATGTACTTTTCCACCACCTGCGGCAGTTTGGCTTCCAGCTGTCGGTAATCATACCCCTTTGGCAAGACTAAGTAGGTATGGAATTCGGACGTCATCCAGGAGTTTGATTTGGCATCCGGGTGAGTGGCCATCGAGACAAACAGATCGAAATGGAAGTGTGCGTTGGTGGGCACTTTATCCATGACGCCAGTAATTTGATAGGTTGTGTTCCAGTCTTTAAGGGTTACTACTTTGCCTATAGGATTCTCATTCCCGAAATATTTCCGGGCCATTGCCTGGGTAATAATCGCCGTATTGGGCCGGATCAGGGCAGTTTTGGCGTCGCCCTGAAGAAGAGGCAGCGTGAATACCTGAAAGAAGTTAGAGTCTACGTAGGCGATGGCGTCATCCTTGAATGTTTTATCGCCAACCGTAATGAGCGGAGCACCACCTATACGTAACCGAGTGGATTCCAGAACTTCTGGATAATCGGCTTTGAGGGTTTTGGCAACGGGCGGCATCACGTGCGCTTCGTTCATTTGACCACCCTGTATCGAGCCTTTGAAAATGACGCGTACAATCCGATCGGCCTTTTCGTTGAAACGGTCATAGCTGAGTTCATCGAGTATAAACAGGCTGATGAGCATACAGGTGGCTAATCCAAGGGCTAGTCCTGTAATGTTGATGGCTGAGAACGCCTTATTGCGAACCAGATTCCGCCAGGCGATTTTGATATAGTTTTGCAGCATGTGTACTTGATGTTTTACAAGCTAAGCTAAGAGGCTGTAAATACATTACCAAATGGTGTACCATGATTGCAAGTGGTTGACTATGAGTAATATGTGATTTTTGGATAGCGAAATTATGTCCGCAAACGGACGTCAGTCGGACAATGGCGGACAATCCGAACCGGGATTTTTATGATTTAATTGACCGACTATGATTTAAAAAATTAAGCTTTCTTCGAAAGCAGAAAACATATTATTCAAATCACAGTCAGTCAGTTAAATCATAAAAATCCCGGTTCGGATTATTCCGACCGCAAACTTTCTGTCGGATTGTCCAAAGCGGCCCGGTAGGTTCGAATACCAATAGTTAAACCACCTAATAGGAGTAGACTGCCAAAGCAGAGGGCGAAGGTTTCGAACCCGATAGAGACGTGATAGGCAAAGTTGATCAGAAATGCATAGCCTGCCAGATATCCAAGCGGCAGAGCAATAGCAGCCGCAATAAGCAGCAATCGTACAAAATCCCGCGATAACAACCAGACGATCTGACTTACCTGGGCACCCATTACTTTGCGTACGCCCACTTCCTTCACGCGGGTTTGGGTGTTGTAGGTGACCATACCTAATAGGCCCAAACAGGCAATGGAAAAGGATAAAACGAGAAGTAACGTCATGAAATCCCTGTCTTCTGGATGCGTATGGCGCTGCTCTAGAAAATCCGAATACCATTGCCCTGCAAACGGTTCATACGGACTCAGGCGCTTCCAGATGCGTTTGGTATCGGCCAGAACAGCGTCTTCGGTACCAGCCGCTACACGAACGGCCAGGTAGCGAAATTGGCCTGGGTTGTTCTGAATAATTAACGGCTTAATCGACCAGGCAAACGACGTATAACGGAAGTCCTTCAATACACCGGCAATTTGGACCTCGCTACTATCATCGAGCCAAAGCGATTTGCCAACTGCTTCCCGAGAGTTGCCCAAGCGAAACGTTTTAACCGCTTCTTCGTTGATCAGCACCAGGCGTGAACCACCCGATGCTACCGAATCGGCCGTGGCTGGAGGGAGATTCTGACCGGCCAGCAAGGTTAAATCCATTGTAGCGATAAATTGGGGATCGGTTGCCCAAACAAACGCTTCCGACGAATCTAATGCGTTACGCTTCTGCTTTACGAAATGACTATAGCCATACGAACCAAATAATTCCGACGTACCCGAAACGTGTTCAACACCCGCCAGTTGATTGATTTCATTGGCCAGTCGTTGGGCCGGAATCGTGTTGAGTGGAATGGTCAGAACTCGGTCGCGTCGAAACCCGTAATCAGCTGTCGCCATGTAGTCCATCTGTCGATTCATAGATAACAGGCTAATCATGGCAATCATGGAGATGGCAAACTGAGCCACAATCAGCGATTTGCGGAGCGAAATTCCCCGGATAATCCGTAATCCCGTCTGACTACGCAAAACCTGCGAAGGCTGAAAACCAGAGAGAACTCGGGCCGGCGCAATGCCCGCCAACAAACCAGCCACTACGCTGAATGCCACAAAAATCGCCGTGAGTTGCCAGGTCCATTCGACTCCATCAATGAGCCATTTCTGAACAAACGGCATGGGCTTGATAAACTCGAGCATGACATTAGCTAGCCCCAGCGATAGCAGCGATAGAATAACCGACTCAGCCATAAATTGTCCAACCAGTTGCCAGCGAACAGCCCCGGCTACTTTCCGAATACCCACCTCACGGGCGCGACTCAGCGAACGAGCCAGTGTTAGATTTATGTAGTTGAACACGGCCAGCAACAACGTCAACAAGCCAACGCCAGCTTCTACCAAAAGGCCACCCACCTGAGGCTCATGCGTAGTAAACATAAGTTCCCGGCGGGCAGGCGACAGTTTTGTAAATGGCTGAACACGTAGACTATACCCCTTTTCGGTTTTGAAATGCAGGTTTTGGGTTGCCCGCTGGGTTACACTGGGCAGAACTTTTTCGAGTGCATCAGCTGATATTCCGGGTTTAAGCAAGACATAGGTAAGGCCAGTCTGATAGTTTCGCCAGTCGGCAAAGGAAGTGCGCTGTTGCGGAGTCCAGGCTGTTTGCAACGAGATCAGCATATCGAACACCAGGTGCGACTTCGCGGGCATATCAGCCAACACACCTGTGACCGTGATTGGGCCTAAGTCGGTGTTTTGTAAAACCCGTCCAACCGGATTCGCCGTACCAAAAAACTTTTCGGCAGTTTCGCGAGTCAGGACAACCGTATTCGGCTCCGTAGCGGGTCGGCCTTTAGCGAGCTTATAGCCGAAGATGCGAAAGAACGCCGGATCGACGGCATACGACATTGTCATGAAGCGCTTCTGGTTGCTTGAAAACTCCCCATACATTTTACTCGCCCGGGTGGCTTCTTCCACAAACGGATACTCTCGTTTCAACACCTCGGCCAGCGGCATGGGTGAGGTTGCGAACGGCGTTACATCATTATCTTTCCCAACTACATCCGTAAGAATCCGGTACGTTCGGTCGCGATTGGGGTGAAAGTTGTCATAATCAAATGATCCCTTGATGTGCGCAATAGCCAGAAAGCAAACGACCAGGCCAGAAGCAAGGCCAAAAACATTGATCACCGAAAACAGCTTGTGTTTCCAGAGGTTCCGCCAGGCAATTTTGATGTAGTTCGTTAGCATAGGGGCAAGGGGTTTGGAGCGTTTATTCGTTTACCAGTTGTCAAGTCTTTCAAGCATATAAACCTGGTTCGATTTTGTTAGTAGTCTTTTCTCTTTTTCCAGTCAAATTTGTCTTTGCCAAGGTTAGCCTTATTCTTCATTTCCAAATCGGAAAGCATTTTGTCAATTCGTTGTTTGGCTACCCATTTCCCATTTACAAACACCCCGGCTATTTTCTTGAGATTGCTAATGTCATCTAAAGGATTGGCCTCGAGCAGGGTTAGGTCTGCATATTTTCCCGTCTCTACCGTACCAACTTTATCCTCAATACCTAACCATGTAGCGGGTAGTCTGGTAGCTGAAGCCAGGGCCTCTTCTGGAGTTAGTCCTGCTTTTACCAGCAATTCAAGCTCATCGTGCAACGAAAACCCCCAAACCACGCCCGAAACCCCGGCATCCGTTCCTGCTACAATAGGAACACCCGCTTGCTTAAACGCTTTGACAAGTGCCAGATGAAAGGTGGTCATTTGGTCAATACGCGTAATACGTTTGGGGTCCCTTTCATTGTTGTAGTGATTTGAAAACAACCACTTACTCTGCATGAGTGGGTGGACGTATTTAAGGCTGGGCAACTGTCGGATCTCGTCAAGCGAATGCGTCTGTTTGGCAATCCGCTCCATGGTGGTTAAGGTAGGCGTAAGCCATGTTTCATTCTTTTTCGCCAGTATGGCAAAGCGTTGCGCATCCTCATCGCTCAGCTCTTTGCTTTGTTTGGAGAATTCTTCAGCGTGGGCAACCATACCAAAATTAGGCACAAAGGCTTCCTCCAATCGGCCCTTGAAAGCGTTAGGAATATGGCCTACGACTTTCATTCCCTGTTGCTTAGCTTCGTCGACGATGGCTGTAAAGGTTTCAACAGTCAGCCCAGAGTACACTTTAATAAATTCATATCCCTGTGCTTTGGCGATCCGAACGGTTTGCCTGCCATCTTCAGGCGTATTGGCGATGTTGCCGGAACCGTTTCCCCCATCTATCAAAAAAGCGAGTGCAATGCGTGGGCCTATTACCTTTCTTTCGATGATTTCATTTCGTTGCCCAAAATGCTCTGGCCTCGCACTTAGCTCAAATACGGTCGTTACGCCGTTGGCAATATACAGCAGCATGAAATCCTGCGTATCGGTAAATAGTGTAGCCCCCTTTGTCGGATAGTTGGAACTAAAATTGATAGCTGCCAGATTATGAACGTGCATATCAATAAGCCCAGGGGCTAACCACTTATTTTTCCCGTCTATGATGGTTGCTCCATCAGGAATAGACCCATTAATTGACTCTATTTTATTGTCTTTAATAACCACTGTTGCCTGTTGAATCACGCTATTTGTCGTGGTCATTGGAACAATATTCACGTTTTTAATGACATAGGTGTTATCTGTCCAAACGTCTTCCTTGGCTACAACTTTTGTGGATGAATGTTTTGAAACAGTACATCCCACTGCAAGTAGTAAGATGAAAAGAGATAATAAAGCGTATTGATAGTGCTGGTTTTTCATTGGTTAAATAACTTCTGCCTACTGTTTCGGAACATAGCGTAGTGTTGGCATTACAAAACGTTATGCAGACAGATACAGATAAGCTAAAGGTGTTGATGGTTACGAATCGACTTGCTTCCCACCCTGCTCCGTGCACCCCGCTCCATGCTATTCACTTCGTAAACTCTTCACTGGATTCACTAAGGCCGCTTTTAGGCTTTGATAAATCACGGTTAACCAGCAAATCAGCAACGTAAGTAGGCAGGACCCCACAAAAACCCAAATGCCAATGTCGGTTTTATAAGGGAAACTTTGCAGCCATCGGCTCATTGAGACATATGCGATGGGAATGGCAATAGGAAACGAGAATACGACCAACTTCGTAAAATCTTTAGAGAGTAGCACCACCACGCTCGATACCGATGCGCCCAGAACCTTACGCACGCCAATTTCTTTGACGCGCTGTTCAGTCGTAAAGGTTGCCAGACCAAACAAACCCAGACAGGCGATCAGAATTGTTAAGGCAGAAAAGGCCGTGAAAATTTGACCACGTAGCTCGTCGGCTCGGTAAATCGATTCGAAGTCCTGGTCTAGAAACCGATACTCAAACAAACGGTCAGGATAGATTTCACGCCATTTCTGACCAATGAACGCCAGCGTTTGATCCACATCTTTCGCTTTTACTTTAATCTGCATAACAGGGTTTGCCGGGTGGTAAAGTATGATTAGTGGCTCAATCGGGTTATAAAGCGATTGTTGATGAAAATCCTTGACCACACCCACTACCTGAGCGATGTTGGGTGCCTTTTGACCCGCCTGCGACCTGCTACCCAGCATTATTTTTTTGCCGAGGGGATTCTTCCATCCCATTCGATCAACTACAGCCTGGTTAACGAGTACGCTGTTACTGGTATCAGCGGGTATCTTTTCTGAAAAATCACGCCCTTCAATGAGCTTCATCCCCATTGTTCCAAGATAGTCATGATCGATGACCAGGGGTTTAAATCCCATTTCCTTCATCCCGGTATTGGATTCAACCGTGAAAATTACCCGTCCGCTGATGTAGTTGGCAGGAGCCGAAGCCGAGGCTATGCGTTGAATATTGGCATTGGCCAACAGACTCTTTTTGAAGGCATTGTATTGACTTGCTGATTGCCTATCCTGATAATCGATAGTAAGTACCTGATTGCGGTCATAGCCTAAATCTTTGTTGCGCATGTAGCTGAGCTGCTGGTAAACAATCCAGGTACAGATGAGCATAATCAGCGAAATAGAGAACTGAGCCACAACTAGCGATTTACGGAAAAAACTACCTCCACCCATATTGAATGTGCCTTTTAATACGGCGGCTGGGGCAAAAGCGGATAAGTAAAAAGCGGGGTAACTGCCACTGATAAATCCGGTAAATACGACAATAGCCAGCACAATTAGTAGAAATTGCGGCTGGAGCAATGCCTCAAATTGAAGTTCTTTGCCCGAAACCGTATTGAAAAAAGGCAATAATCCCCAGACAAGAAATCCACTGGCAATCAGGGAAATGGTGGTCATCAGCACCGATTCGGTCAGAAACTGCGCGATTAATGCTCCCCGTATCGACCCCATCACTTTCCGAAGGCCAACTTCTTTGGCCCGCTTGGCCGACCGGGCCGTGGCCAGGTTCATATAATTGATGCTGGCCAGCAGTAGCATGAAAAATGCGATGGCGCTGAACGTATACACATACCCAATATTGCCACTCTGTTCACCTTCGAGTTTTGAGTAGAGATGAATACTCGTGAGTGGCTGTAGGTCATAGCTTATCCTGATGCCCATTTTTTTGAAAATGGGTGCCATGTACTTCTCATACAGTTGCGGGAACTTGCTCTCAAGAACGCGTAGATCTGCGTTCTTAGCCAGCACCAAATAGCTGGTAACATAGAAATTATCCCAGCTATTGGCCTGTCGTTGCCGTTGATTCAGGGATAGCAGGGCATTAAACGTAAGATGGGAGTTCTTTGGAACGTCTTCAATAACACCTGTTACCCGAAAAGAAGTCGTATCATCGGTTTGAATAGCATTGCCCAATGCACTGCCTGACCCGAAGAATTTTTGTGCCGTTTTTTGCGTCAATACTACACTGCCCGGCGTATTCAACGCTGTTTTAGGATCACCCTCTACGAATTTATAACTAAATATATCGAATACCGTTGAGTCGGCTGAGTAGATATTGTCTTCGTACAATCGTTTCTCACCCTGCCGGAACGTAATCCGATCGGAGGGGAAGAACCGAACGTAATTTTCTACAAATGGATATTGCTCCTTAAGTGTTTGGGCTAACGGTGCCTGTATACCTACCCAGTGGTTTGTTTTATCCGGTTCACGGATGTTAGCGACGATCCGGTAAATTTTCGAAGCGTTGGTATGATAACGATCATAACTCAACTCGTCAGTAACGTAGAGCAATAGTAACATCCCGCAGGTGACGCCGATGGTCAACCCCAAAATGTTAATAACGCTGTAAAACTTATCTCGAAAAATATTCCGCCAGGCAATTTTGATGTAGTTGGTTAGCATAGGGGTAAGGGGCTTGGGCGTGGAGCGCGGAGCAGGGTGCACCCTGCAGGGTTTGTCTAGTACCCCGCGCCGTGCTCCCTGCTCCGCGCAATTTATTCACTCCGTAAACTTTTCACCGGATTCGTCAATGCCGCTTTTACGCTTTGGAAACTTACGGTCAGCAGGGCAATCAAGACGGTAAGCGCACCGGCCAGCAGGAAAACCCACCAGTGAATATCGGTGCGATAGGCGAAATCGTTGAGCCAGCTGTGCATGGCGTACCAGGCTACGGGTGAGGCAATGAGCAACGCAATGACCACCAGCTTCATGAAGTCTTTGGAGAACATGGCAACCAGACTCACTTCCGATGCGCCGAGCACTTTCCGAATGCCGATTTCCTTGGTGCGTTGTTCGGCCATAAACATCGACAAACCAAACAGACCCAGGCACGAAATCAGGATGGCAACGCCGGCAAAAATGCTGAACAAAGTCTGCTGCGTTTGCTCGCGGTTATAGAGTCGGTCAAAGCGTTCGTCCAGGAATTGGTAATCAAACGGACGCTCCGGGAAGAATCGCTTCCAGACCGTTTCGACCTGTTGTAAGGCGGCTGGGATGTTGCCCTTAAGCGGAACAGATATCCATCTGAAGTTTTGCGTACCCATCACCATCGCCAGGGCAGCCATTTGCTGATGTAGCGATTCGAAGTGGAAATCTTTCGTCACGCCGATAATCTGCCCTTTAGCCCGGCCGTACTGAAAAGGCTTCCCGATGGCCTGCTCGGGTGTCCAGCCCAACTCGCGTACGGCGGTTTCGTTCAGGACAATCATGGATGTATCCGTTGAGTGAGAACGGTCGAAGTTGCGCCCGGCAGCCATCGGAATTTGATAGGCCGAAATAAAATCGTAATCGACCCGCAGCGACCGCAGATTTACGTTGACCGGAGCCATTGTATCACCTTTAGGAGCCATCGCATTGTCGGAATCCAACAGCCGACCAGATGGTATTCTGGACGAACGAGCCATTCCGTTGACCGCTCCCGTTTGGATAAGCTGCTGTTTCAGCGTCTCGTAATTCGTGGTCGAATCGCCTACATCGGGCAACAACAGGACCTGATCTTTAGCATAGCCCAGCCGATAATCCTGAATGTACTTCATTTGGTTGTAGACCACCGCTGTGCTGATAATCAGGGTAATGGCAATAGCGAACTGGGTGATGACCAAGGCTTGCCGGAGTTTGCCAGTTCGCATGGTGGAGGCAATCTGGCCTTTTAAAACGCCCAGTGGCCGGAACGAGGTCAGGAAGAACGCCGGATAGCTGCCCGCAACCAAACCTGTCAATAACGTAATGCCAATCAGAATGCTGAGGAAAACGGGATCGACTAACTGTTGAAACGCCAGTTGCTTTTTGGTGAAATCGTTCAGCGCAGGTAGCGCGAGAACGACCAGGAAAATGGCGATACCCAGCGCGAGAGTTACCAACACAATGGATTCGCTCAAAAACTGTCCAATGAGCTGGGCGCGCAAAGCCCCTACAACCTTGCGCATCCCAACCTCTTTGGCTCGCCCTGCCGAACGAGCGGTTGCCAGATTCATGTAGTTGATGCAGGCGATCAACAGAATGAACAGCCCAATAGCCGAAAACAAATAGATATAACTGATATCGCCCGTTGGCTCCACTTCCGAATCGGTATGCGAATACAAGTGAATATCCGTGAGTTTTTGCAGATTCAGTACCGACCAGGTCGACGCTTTACGCCCTTCGCCCGATGGGACATGCTTATCCTGAAAAGCTGGAAAAGCCGCTTCCATACGGTTAGGGTCCGCACCGGGTTTTAACAGCACATAGGTATTGAAAGCGTTGTTGCCCCAGTTTGTCCGAAGCTGCTCGGCTCCATAAACTCGGTTGTCGTTAAAAGTAGAAAACGACAGCAGGAACTTGGGGTGGAAATGCGATTGAGCAGGCAAGGGTTCATAAACGCCCGTAACGGTCAGGTCGAACTGGTTATTCAGGCGAACGGTTTTCCCGATTGGGTTTTCATTTCCGAAATACTTCTCGGCCATGGGTCGGGAGAACATAATCGAAAACGGATTGACCAGTGCCTGATCTGGATTGCCACTCAGTAGTTTAAAATCAAATACCTTAAACAGGTTGGCTTCAGCAAAGAACATATCGTCTTCGTTGAACGAGTGTTCGCCGTATTTCACCAGCCCGCCGTTGTCGATGGTACGCACAACCTGTTCGGCTTCTGGGAAATCCTGTTTAATCAGCGGCCCAAATGGCGGGGCTGCCTGCGCTAGTTTCAGAGAAGGCACGCCATCTGAGGAAAGAAAGGTTCGTGCTACCCGGTAGATACGGTCCGCATGAGTATTGTAGCGGTCGTAGCTCAGTTCATCTTTTACATAAAGTGCGATGAGCAGAAAACACGCCAGGCCGACGGCCACGCCGGTAATGTTGATGAAACTGAATGTCTTGTGTTTCCGCAAATTGCGAAAAGCGATCAGCAGATAATTGCGTAGCATAAGCGGTACAGCATTTGACGTCGAATTATGTTGCCCAAATGCTGTACCAGAAATTTAAGTAATTGATTGTCAGTGTTTAATTTTAATCTAGTGGGGTCTGATGTCCGTTTATGGACGATAGGCGGACAGTTGCGGACAATGTCAGAACCGGGATTTAGCTGATTTTATTGACCGACTATGATTTTGTTTATTGATTCGCTTCGAAGAAGCGTAAGGCAAAATCACAGTCGGTCAATAAAATCAGCTAAATCTCGGTTCTGACTACTCACTCCGCAAACTCTTCACCGGGTTCATTAAGGCCGCTTTTACGCTTTGAAAACTAACCGTCAATAAGGCAATGCCGATGGCGAAAAGTCCGGCAAGACCAAACACCCACCACGCGATGTCGACTTTGTACGCAAAGCCTGCGAGCCAGGTGTTCATGGCCCACCAGGCGAGGGGAGAAGCCAGCGCGATAGCCAGCAGAACCAGCTTCAGAAAGTCTTTCGAGAGTAACCCAACGATACTGGCCACCGATGCGCCCAGCACTTTGCGAATGCCAATCTCTTTGGTGCGTTGCCCAACCGTGAACGCCACGAGACCATAAAGGCCAAGCCCACAGATGACCATCGCCATCAGCGCGAACACATTGACGAGTTGTGAAATCGTCGTTTCGGTTTCGTAAAACTTCGCCAACTGGTCGTTCAGGAATTCGTACTCGAATACATCGGTTGGGTATAGACGCTGCCAAACACTCCGAATGTGAGCGAGCGTTTGTGTAGATGATGCACCTGCCATTCGAATGCCCGCCTGCCGATACATGTTGGGCAACGAGGCAATAAAACAGGGTCCAATAACCTCATGCAACGACCGTTGATGGAAATCTTTCACGACGCCCACTATGGGTAGCGGCACCGACGACAGATAATACTGCATCCGCTTGCCAAGAATATCCTGCGGATTGCGGAAGCCGAGTTTATGAAGCAGCGTTTCGTTAATGACATATTCCCGAATCGAATCGCCTTCCACGATGTTTCGGCCTGCGATCAATTGTAAATTATAGGCTTTCAGGTAGTCGGCATCGGCGAGCCGCTCACGGACGGGGAAGGGGAGCCAGTCGTTTTTAGGACCAAATTTGAACGACCCGCCATTCATGACCTTGGCCGATGGGGGACGGTATTGCAAGGTGACGGCTTTGATATCGGGATATTGACTTAGTTCGGTTTTAAACGCTTGCCAGGATTTCTTCTCGGAATACGGGAGGTTCACAATCAGCACATTATCTTGACGGAAACCCAAGTCGGTTTTGTGTATAAACTGCATTTGTCGCATGACAATCAGTGCCCCAACCAGCAGTGCCTGACAAACGATAAACTGTAAAACAACCAGGCCTTGCCGCAACGAGTAACCACCCACTGAAGCCGCCGTCAATTTTCCCCGCAAACTGGCCCAGGGGCTGAACCCAGATAACACAAAAGCCGGATAGCCACCTGCCAACAAGACGACGATGCCCATTAATAGGCCGATGAACAGCAACATCGGCCCATCGGGCGTGAAAGTGAGATGAATGTGAACCCAATTATTGAACAGGGGTAGGCTTACAAACGCCACCAGCATGGACAGTAGCGTAGCCATCACTACAATCAGGCTGGTTTCGAGCAGGAATTGCCAGGCAAGTTGTGTTCGAGAACTGCCCAGGGTTTTACGAACCCCTACTTCTTTACTCCGTCGGAATGCCTGCGCTGTAGCCAGATTAACAAAATTAATGCAGGCCGTCAGGACCAGAAACAAGCCAATCAACCCCAACGACCATAACAACGATTTCCGAATAACACCTCCCACCCGATCCACATCAAAATGCACATCGGCCAGCGGTTGGGTATGAAAATGAAACGCATTAGCGACATCGCCGAAGTGCTTTTTCGAGAGGGCCGGAAAGGTGGCGTCAAGTTGTTGAGCGGTGGCTGGCGCGTTGTCTTTTAGCGTACAATACAGTCGGTAATTACTGTTTAACTGGCCCCATGCATTGACATTAAAGTCGGGGTCGAGCTGCCGGATGGTGGGCATGGAAATAAACAACCCAATGTTTGTATCAGTCGGTTGCGTTGGGTCGGCAATGAGGCCTGTTACGGTTGCATTGACTTTGTGATCCAACTCAATGACTTTGCCAATAGGATTGCTATTTCCAAAATACCGCTTAGCCCACGACTGGGTTATGACAACGGTGTTGGGAGCCTGGAGAGCTGTTTTCGGATTGCCACTGACCCATCGATAGTCGAAAATCTGGAAGAACTCCCCTTCAACAAGAGCCGTTTCGTCATGTTCCAAAAAGCGTATAGGAGCTGCCTGCCCGGGTTGACGTACACTAACGGTCAGCGAACGGTTGACATTTAAAAAAGCCGCTTGTTCAACCTGTGGGTAGTCGGTTCGCAGGGTTTTTGCCATAGGTAGTGGAGCCTCGGGATACCGTTCAACGGACCCATCACCGAGATGTAAATCCACTACAATCCGGTAAATCCGGTCGAATGTGGTGTGATAGCGATCGGTGCTGAGGTGATGCCGGATAAACAGAAAAATGAGCAGCCCACCCGCCATGCCAATGGTAAGGCCAACGACGTTGAGAGCCGTGTAGCCACGTTGCGAACGTAGGTTTCGGAGGGCGATTTTGAGGTAAGAACGGAACATATTGGTGCTGATTTATTATATTTGATTATCACTTGGAGAAAATCTCGTTACGCATGGAAGCAGTCATTGAACAGGTATCTGATTACGAGCGCGAACGTGGAAAGCCTATGCCTACCCTGAATCACGCTTACCTACAAAAAAATCTGCTTGTCAGCTTAGATTACCGCTACCGTAAAACATACACTATCCTGTCTGAACTCAATATCACGATGCCCGAGCGGCCAGATACGGTTCCAGACATTGCTATTTATCCTAAGCTGCAAATTGATTTTCTGCATGATGTAACATCTATGACTGCCATGCCGCTGACGGTGGTTGAAATCGTGTCTCCTTCCCAATCCGATGCTGAAATTCTAACTAAGTTCGAACGGTATTTTAACGCAGGGATTCAGTCATGCTGGTTGGTAATGCCCAGTCTTCAGGCCATCGCCGTATATTCAGCTATTGGTAAATACCAGTTTTTTACGGATACAACTACGCTTATCGACTCGGCTACGGGCATCGAATTGGTATTGAGCGAGATCTTTGCCTAAGCATCTTCTCTACACTCATTACTCACTCCGCAAACTCTTAACGGGATTCACCCTAGCCGCCCGGATGGCCTGAATACTGACAACCAGACCCGTTAATAGCGCCAGAATAAACGCCACCAGCACAAAAGACGCCCACGATAAATTGGTTCGATACGCAAAATGCGTTAGCCAGTCGTTGAGCAGATAATAAGCGAGTGGCCAGGCGATGGCGTTGGCAATCAGCAGGATCAGTACAAATTCCTTCATAAACAGATTGACAATGCTGATTGTCGAAGACCCCAGCACTTTGCGGATGCCGATCTCTTTGGTACGTCGGGTTACGTTCAGTGAAACCAGGCCCAGCACGCCCAAAAGCACGATAATCAGCGCCAGCGTAGTCGCTAGTCGGGAGGCTTTCTGGAGTTGCTGTTCGGTTTGGTAAAGTTTCTGAAGCGTATCGTCCATGAATGAATACTCAAACGGGGCCTCGGGAAATAAGCGCGTCCATTCGTGGTTAATTGCTGCTATCGTTTCCTGCAAATGCTCGGCGCTGCCAGGCGCAAGTTTAACCGAGAAATAGCGATAAATAAGATTCGCCCGGACATGGATAAAAATGAGGGGGCTGATGGGTTGGTGCAGCGATCCAAAATGAAAATCCTTGAGAATGCCATCAATACGAAGCGGAACGTTACCCCCCGGAAACCGCACAAGCTGACCAATGGCTTTGGCTGGATTAGTCCAACCCAGTGCCTTAGCCGCCGATTCGTTCAACACAACCCGCGTGGAATCATAACTACCACCATTCGCATGGAAAAACTGGCCCTCCCGTAATTGAAGTCCATAGGTTTTCGCAAAGTGTTCATCGGCGGTAAGTACTTCCATGGTAACGGCATCCGTAGTATCATGTCCGTGCCGGAATACCTGCCCACTGCCACTGCTTTTGCCATCGGGAATAACAAACGAAAAACTCACGTCGCTCACGCCGGGAATACGTGCAAGCTGATTCCGAACGCCTTCCATGCGTTGCACGCCATCTTTCGACCAATCGCGGGGAACGGAGGCCACTGTCATGATCTGGTCTTTCTGATAGCCCAGGTCTTTAGTGAAAAAATAAGCTACCTGCCGACTGATGACCATTGCCCCTACAAACACGAAAATGGCAACTGTAAACTGAAACACAATCAACGTCCGACGCAGGCCAATTCCTTTCTGCACCGATGCCGTTAATTTCCCTTTGAGCGATTCGACAGAAGGCATGCTCGACAGAACGAAAGCCGGATAACCACCCGCCAGAAAAGCAATCAGTACTACGCCACCGACCAACCCCGCAAACGCAACCGGCGACCATGTAATTAACGACGGAACCGGACGATCCAGCAAGTCGGCGAAGGTAGATCGGAACAGTTCGTGGCATCCCAGCGCCAGTAGTGTGGCAACAGTTGTGAGTAAAAGAGCCTCGGCCATAAACTGGCCGATCAGTTGTTTTTTCAGGCCACCTAATGCTTTCCGAACACCAATTTCCCGTAGTCGTGTAGCCGATATGCCAATCGTGATATTGACGAAGTTGACCACGGCCATGAGCAAAATAAACACCCCAATCAGGATCAGTGTAAGGATCATTTTTTCGACCAGCCCATTGTTACCTTTCAGATAAAATGTAGCCAATGGGCTAAGCGAAATCCGTAGATTTTCCTTGAAAACCGGTGGGGCATACGTTGCCAGCAATCTGGCTATCGGTTGGGTGAGTTGATCGGCAGTGACGCCGGGTTGTAACTCCAGATAGGTGGGAATATACTGGTTCTGCCAAAAACGCATACTGGCTTCGAGGGTGAAATAGCCAATGTTGCGCATCGGAATAAAGACTTGATTCTGTATAGGGACCAAATCTGTAACGCTGTTCTTAGGCAGGTTCTGCAATACGCCTGTGACCGTAAATACCTGTTTGCCGCCAGCGGGTGTCTGTACCGTTAGCTGTTGCCGAAGCGCATCCGGTTTACCGAAAAATTTCTGAGCCAGGGTTGCTGTAATGACAATAGAGTTTGGCTCACTGAGCGCTGTTTGAGGATCACCGTAGGCCATTGGAAACCCAAACATGGGTAACAGCGTCGAATCGCCCACCTGAATACTTTCGCGGAAGTGCTTCTGACCGTTCGAGATAATAGCGGTGATACCATAGAACCGATAGTAGTTGGCGACCAGATTTGGGTACAACTGCTTGAGTGTCGGCCCGATGGGTGCCAGCGTTGTAATGTCCATACCCATTGTGGCTTCTTTCCACTGGCTTCGTACCAGATAGTGCTGACTGGCATTCCGCAGGGTTTTATTGACGGCCAGTTCGCCCTGAATATAATTGCTGATGAGCAGCAAAAACGTAATGCCCACTGTCAGGCCAAGCAGTGTCACGAGTGCATAGAATCGACGCCGAAGGAGGTTTCGAAACGCAATTTTGAGGTAATTCTGGAGCATAACGTGACGGATTTATCGGTGGTGAATTTGCCGCCACGAAGGTATTTACGGTTCTGATTTGCAGTCCGTTAAAAAATGTTAAGGTTTTTGCGTAGAGACGCATCTTTGCGTCTCCTCTCGCGTCAGCCATTAGTGCCCATTTACAGAAAAGCATCTGGACGAAAAGCCGTCTGGTCAGGGAGACGCAAAGATGCGTCTCTACGTTAAAACTGATTCTTCAACGCCAATGTAGGGTACACCTGAATCTGGTTGGCATTCGTTAGCGTGTGGTAAAACAGATTGATCCGCGAACCGACCGAAATGGATTTGGTAAGCTTAACCCAGCACTGAGGATCACCGAAAAAGGCAACTTTTTTGCCGCTCTGGTCTTTCGTAAAATCATTACCCTGATTCCGATTTTCACTCCAGGCAACCAGACTGCCAGCTATCATAACCCGGTAGTTGAAAAAGCCTCTCCCGAAGTAGAAGGTGAACTGCGGATCGTGGCTTGGCTTCGGAAAGAAACTCGTCCGGCAAACCAGACTTGTTGTAAACCAGGCGCCTTTCCACCGAAAGGGGTAGGCCGCTCCAATGCCGAACGTGTTCGTGATGTAAAAGCCATACGACGGCGGAGCAACACCCAGACCACCACTGTACGTCAGCGCCAGTTCTACTTTTGGTTTCCAGTAGCGGATATTCTTGGAGACTTGCATGAAAACCTGTCCGACATTGTTATTTTCGCCGGATAAGTCGGTTTGCATCTTGAACAGGAAAGACCCCGTCGAATCGTTTCCCTTAAAGTATTCGAAGGTGATCGACGCAAAATTGGTTCGGTTCAATTCGGGGTCGAGCGAATGCCGGAAATCGTAGTGAAACTGGAGTTGCTGTGCCTGACCAGCCAGTGTTAGAGCGCAAAAAATAAAAAACAGAACGGTTTTCATGGACGACGAATTTTTTGGTAAATCTTCGTCAGGAGCAGAAAAACGAACGGAATTCAGGCGGAAACGTCACGGAATTGTGAATACCGTAGGTTGTGTACTGGCGCGAGTATTTACTCGTGTCTCTTAATTTAGTCAGCATTCGCTGACGCGAGTCAATAAACGGGCAGTGAATACTGGCTAGATTAAAAGGCACGAGTAAATACTCGCGCCAGATACCATAACCATATGGATGAATTTGACCGGAGGGCGTTTGCCGATTTAGTCAATGCGGTAGTCATGAAGTGCTTTGGCCATCCATTGAATAGTCCCCTTTCTGAGCCAGAAAGCAAACACCTAAGCACCGAAATAGAAGAAAATACCGGACTGGTGATCGGTTGGCGGAGCGTGAAAAACTATGCCGCTTTCGTACTTAACCCCTCGCCAGATAAGCAGGAAAATCCGTCGATGGCTACGCTCGATACGCTGGCGCGTTACGTGCTCAATGCACCAGTCACTACAGAAGCCGAGCGAAAAAAGCTGGAAGAGCATTTTCCGTACTGGTTCCGTTATCGGGAACAGGTGATTATGCGGCCCAGGCCTGAAGTAGCCATCAATGTTCCCCAAAAGAAACATTGGCTCGCTGTCGTTGCGGGCAGTTTTTTAGTGGTAGTAATTGGTGGGTTTCTGTTTTTTCGGCAATCATCCGTTAAGCAGATTCAGGATGATTTTCAGGTGACAGATGATGTCTCTCTATCTAAAAACGGTTGGTTTCTTCAGGGTAAAAACGATCAGTACTGGAATCGGCGGACAGAACAACCGGGGCGTCTGACGTTATTCACACTCAAGGGGGATAACTGGCCCAAAACGGGCGAAACGCCCCGCGTGCAAAATCTGCTATTGCGTGAAATTCAGACGGATTGTTTCCGAACGGAGGTTCACTTTTCGGATTTCGTACCCAGTGGAAACTGGCAACAGGCGGGACTTTTGTTGCTGGAAGACACGTTGTTTACAGGGAAAAGTATTCGGCTATCGCTCTCTTACAACGATTATTTTGGCGGCTACAACAAACCCGGCGAAATTCTTATTCAAGCCATTGCTTCTTACGGAAAAGGCGATAAAAATCTGGAAGAGTTCGTTCATCAGCCCTTGTTTCCACTAGCCAACGCCAATGATCGACGTATCGCTGCCACCAACCTGAAAAACCTTGCGTTTCGAATCGAAAAGCAGGCTGAGAAATTCCGACTATTATATTCGGTTAGCCCTGTCGATAATTTCTCGTTTAAGGAAATAACCACCTATCAATTCGGAATGGCTCCAAAATACATCGGCTTATTTGCCCTGAAAGGCTTTGTCGATTCTACAGCCGCGATGCCCGTATCTGTCCGGTATTTTCGGCTGGATGGGCAGCAGTGTGAATAGAACGCTGATTTTTATGATTTTCTCTGATAATTCATGATTAGATCATAACCTTATTATGGACATCATAAAAATCAGCGTTCTATACATCAGTTAAACGACTGCCGATATGCCAGCGGGGAGGTATTCGTTTTGTTCTTGAAAAGTTTGTTGAACGATTGAGGATAATCGAAACCCAAAGCGTAGGCGATTTCGCTGACCGATAACGTAGTTGTGGCCAGTTGTTCTTTGGCCTTTTCAATCAACTTGTCGTGGATGTGTTGCTGGATACTTCGGCCAGTGAGTTGCCGAAGCAGATCGCTTAAATACTTGGGGGATAGGTTAAGTTGGGCAGCTATAAACGTGGCGGTTGGTAAGCCTTTTTCGGCTCCTCCGTGCGCTTCCAGATAATCGGTCAATAGTTTGTCTACTTTGCTCAACAGGGTTTGATTCGTGGGTTTGCGCGTGATGAACTGCCGGTTGTAATAGCGATTACAAAGGGTAAGCAACAGATCGATATTGGCGACCAGCACATCCTGACTAAACGTGTCGATGGGCAACTGATATTCTTTTTCGAGTTGACGAAAAATGCCATCGATGGAGGCTTCTTCATCTTCACTCAGAATCAGGGCTTCGTTTACAGCATAATCAAAGAAGCCATACGCCTTTATTTTTTGATTGATAGGATACGTTTGCAGAAAATCGGGATGGATAACCAGCAACCAACCCGATGGTGGCAATACATCACCGGGTTCCAATATCGTCACTTGCTTTGGCGAAAAGAAGGACATCACCCCTTCGTCGAAATCATAGTGGGTTTGCCCATATTTCAATTTACAGGGGCAGTCCTTTTTGAGCGTAATCTGGTAGCAATCGGAGAGGAGTTTCACCCGGTTTTCGCTTTCAATTTTCGGGAAATCATCAAACCGAAGCACGCTGAACAGCGGATGTTTGGGCTTCCCAATCCCAATCAACTGATGCTGTTGGGCTACGGATTGAAGGTGGATTTCCATATGGGTAAGTTGATCAGTAATGGATAATGAACAATGGAAAATGACTTAATGATGCCGTTAGGTATCAAATGTTTGTAGCACATAGAAGAGTACGTCTGGGCCGCATGCCGAAGGTATGCAACGTCATATTGGCAATCTTAGTAGCATACCTTCGGCATGCCTCTACTAATCAATGATTTATTCTATAAACATTCGACCCTTGCTGGGTCAGATTACCCATTATTCATTTTTAAGCCTGCTCCGATACGATTTTGCTATATAACTAGCTGAAAACGAATTGGGTGCCAACGCTGCCATTTTCGCCATAAACTTATTAGTTGCGCCGGATACAACCATCCGTTTTCCGGCATCTATGCCTTTCAGGGCTTCATGAGCTACCTGATCCGGTGTTTGTAAGGGTGCGCCATCGGTCAGGGCTTTGCCGGTGGCGTTGGCGATACCTGCTGCATCCATAAAGTTGGTTTTGGTCAGGCCGGGGCAAAGCAATATCACCCGTACATTGTAGGGCTTACACTCTTCATAAATAGCTTCGGTAAATGAACGGACAAATACTTTGGTCGCGGCATAAACCGCCATGTACGGAGAAGGTATAAATGCGGCCATTGAGGCTACATTGATGATCGTGCCGCTTTTTCGGGCATACATGGTTGGTAGAAAATAATGCGTCAGTGCCACTAGCGAACCCATATTGAGTTGCATCATAGCGAGTTCGCCTTGTAAGGGCAACTCAACAAACTCGCCACCAGAGCCGATTCCGGCATTGTTGATGAGCCAGTCGACGGTAAGGCCCCGTTTCGTTGTTTCCGCGAAAATCGCTGCCGCAGCGTCGGGTTTCATTAAATCGGCGGCAATGTACTGGGCTTGTATGCCAAATTTCTGGGTCAGCTCAGTGCATAAGTTGGCTAGCTTATCCGCACTCCGGGCGATGAGCAATAGGTTTTGTTTTCGTTCGGCCAGTTTGTGGGCAAGGGCTTCGCCAATGCCGCCCGATGCTCCGGTGATAAGGGTTACGTTCATAGTTTACGCTGGTTACGTTTCTAACACAAAGGTCAGCACCCGTAACGAGTGGAACGTATCCAAATGGCGGAAGGCTGTGTTCAAATGGCGGGCCATTCACAAAATCTCCACATACCCCTCCGTTCCATTCACGCGAATGCGTTGACCATCTTTGATTAGCTTGGTCGCATTTTCTACGCTGACAACGGCGGGTAGGCCATATTCACGGGCGATGACGGCGCCGTGGGTCATCAGTCCGCCCACTTCGGTGACCAGGCCTTTGATGGAGACAAATAAGGGTGTCCAGCTAGGGTCGGTGAAGGTGGTCACTACTATATCACCGTCTTCCAGATTGGCGGCCTCCATGGTTAAGATGACACGGGCTCGTCCCTCAATGACGCCAGAAGACACAGCCAGACCGGCAATCGCGTTGGCGGGTAGATTTTCCCGTTTGTAGGCCCCTGAGAGGACTTCCCCGTCTGACGTAACCACGCGGGGAGGAGTTAGTTTTTCGTAGGATTTGAACTCGTCTTTTCGCTGCCTAATGAGTTGATAATCCAGTTGATGCGTGCGTACTACGTCGCGAAGTTCCTCAAGCGTAAGGTAGTAGATATCGTCTGGCGACTGAATCACATGGGCTTGTACAAGCTGTTCGGCTTCTTTCAGTAACGCCTGTTTATAGATGAAATAGCGATTCACCATGGCGTATTTCGGGTATTCGCGATAACCGGCAAAATTCCGAATCAGGTCGATCTTTCGTTTGGTTTCTTCAGCTTTTTGTTTGCCATCCGGTAATTGGGCCAATCGCGCAAGCAATTCCTGTTCTTTTTTTAACGCTTCCTGTCGCCCCTGCTCAAATTTTTGAGTAGCGGCATTCGGTGCGAAGTTTTTGATGTTGCTAAGAATCAGTGGGATAAGTGTCGTTGGTTTTTCGCTCCAACGAGTTTTCGTAATGTCGATTTCTCCGGCGCAACGCATGCCGTATTTGGCTAGAAAAGCGTCGATAGCATCTCGGGCCTGCTGCCCGCCCTGAATCGTAACCAGGTCATCCAATGCGTTATCCTCTTTTGCAGTCTGTAAATGAGCAATGACAGCCGGGTAAGGACGAATCACATCGGCGACATCCAGGAGCGCGAGGCCCATCTCCGACGTAATGTTGTTTGGGACGGATTGAGAAAGCGTATCGGCTGCATTTTTTTCGCCCAACCATTCCTCCATGTGGTCATTGATCCAGGATGCGGCATTCATGGCCGTCATAATCACACCAAAGCTCTGGGAATCAGCTAAACTCTGTCTTAACTGATCTTTATCATCCAGAATAAAATCAATTACATCCGGTCCTGATTTTGTCTGAATGGCCCGTTTTAACTCGGCTATCGAGGCTTGACTCTGTGTAATCAGCTCAGAAACAATGGCCGGATCATATTCTTTTAGGGTTTTAAAATCGGCCGACGACTTATCAGTATTGGGTTTACCAGCACTCTGTTTCGGCTGATCGGGTGGTAAGGAAGGAAACATATCTCCCCGCTCCAAAAGGGTCATGAGGGCGTCTTTTACGAGCGGATCGGATTTGCCCAGGACATTGAACAAAATTTCCCGACCCTCAGCGGACGTTACCATTTGCGTGACATCAACAAACAAGCGTCCGCCAGCTACATACATAGGGCGGGCCGCCGTCAACTGCCATAACGACAAACCCAATGGTTTCATGGCGTCGGTCATCATTTGCTGATGACCGACCGATACATAGACATGCGGTTCGGAGTCATTTGCTTGAGGGATCGGGAATAGCGTAGTGATGGGTCGACTCTGGACAATATAAAACGTGTTATCGGCCAGACACCATTCAATGTCCTGGGGGCTGCCGAAATGAGCTTCAATTGTTCTGCTCATAGCGGCAAGATGTATAATCTGCTCATCTGTCAGTGCCTGCGTATTCTGCTGTTCAGATGGAAGCGTCTGTTGGGTTGTGCCACCCTCGTTTAACGCATAAATAGCCAGTTTCTTGGTGGCTATTCGCTTATCGATAACCTGGCCGTTGCGCACTTTATAGGTATCCGCATTTACCAGACCGGAGACTAATGCTTCGCCAAGCCCGAAACTGGCATCAATGGATAACACGTTCCGGTTAGACGTGACAGGGTCGGCTGTAAATAGAATACCTGCCACTTGTGGGGAAACCATTTTCTGCACCACTACCGCCAACTGGACTTTACGATGATCGAAGTTGTTTTGAAGACGGTAAATGATCGCCCGCTCGGTAAACAACGATGCCCAGCACTTGCTGATGTGCGCCAGAATTGCCTCTTTCCCGATAATGTTCAGGTATGTATCCTGTTGGCCTGCAAACGAGGCTGTTGGTAAATCTTCTGCTGTTGCGCTGGATCGTACCGCGTAGGCATTTTCTTCACCAAGGCTGGCGAGGTGACTAGTGATTTCGTCAGTAATATCCTGAGGAATGGCGATCCCTTCGATAATCCTACGAATCTCACCACTCAATTCTGCGATTTTATCCCGGTCTTCTATTGTCAGTAGCGACAACTGATCCAGTAATTCGTTAATCGACAACGTTTCTCCGACAACCCGTTTAAATGCTTCGGTAGAAATACAAAAACCATCCGGTACGTGGATTCCTTCAATCCTGGAAAGCTCCCCCAGATTCGCGCCTTTTCCGCCGACCAGGGTAAGCTTTGTTTTATCAATGTGCTGAAAGTCAAGTAGGTAAGGGCTCGTGGTTTTCATGTCTATTTTTCGTTGAGTGTAGTTGTGGTTGCGGTCATGATGTCGATGGCCTTTGACAAGTAGGTGGCGATGACGTTGATTTCCTCATCAGAGAATGAAGCAAGTAGCTCTGCTGATTTGCTCCGGAATTCCTTGTAAAGCGGTGCGATAAGCGTCATTATGTTCTCCGTGTTGGGCACGATGATCACCTTCCGTCGGTCGTCTTCCGCAAATAGTCGTTGAACGAGGCCTTTCTTCTCAAACCGGTCGATCAAACCCGTAACGGCACCTGTTGTCAGGCCGGTTAAACTGGATAGTTCGCCCGCTGTCATCTGCCCCTTTTGCAGGAGAAATCCCAAATACTTATGGTCAGTCCCTGGAAGCCCTGCTTTTCGGGCAACAGCTTCGTGCATCTGAATAGAGGTGTATGCATAGTGTTGGCTGAGCCTTCTTACCGCGTCATGATCCATAACTATCTTTGTTGCTAAATATCTTAGTGGCAAAGATAATATTGGCTACATAATCTATCCAAATCGTTCTGGAAAAAAATAAACACAGGAATGGTCAAAGAGTGCTATTGGGTTAATTCGTAACGTAGCTCTACCATGCCGCTTTTGTAGGCTGTCACGTCTTTAAGATGCAAGGGTTGTTCCTGAGGCATCTGCTCGAAAAAACGGATTCCGTCGCCTAGCGTAATGGGCAAAATGGATAGCCTTAGTTCGTCCGCTAGTTTTAACCGGATAAACGCTGTAGCAAGCGCGGGACCGCCTACCACCCAGACAGTCTTGTAATTTGGTTTCAGACGTTGATTCACCAGGTTGTGCAGATCGCCCGAATACGTTTCAACGGTTGGTCTGTCGATTGGTAGGTTTCGCTGCGTGACGACAATGGTTGGTACGTCGCCGTAGGCCCACCCGTATGTTTTTGACAGTTCCAGCGCGTGCTCGTAGGTGCGCGACCCCATGACATAGCAGTCGATTGTTTTAAGAAATTCCTGAGTAGCCTGTTCGGTCAGTTCTACGCCTTTTTCGTAGTAATCAGGCGTCTCGAACCAGGAAACGCTGTTGTCTTTTTTCGCCACAAATCCGTCGAGGCTTGATACCATGTGTATCGTAATCGTACATGGGGCTGGCGTATCGGGGTTGTTGTCTGACATTGGCTACAACGGTTTTAGGATTGGTTGACTAATGCTCAAAGCCCCACATCGTCTGTTTTTCGATAAAGGCAGATTCCCAAAACTCAAAGACATCGCTGTCATTCGCCATACTCGTATATCAACCAAACTTCCTATTAACATTGCCGCTGACGGCTACAGAGATAGGACACATCTTAAAGCTGTTTAGTAATTAGAAAGCTACACCAATCTAAACAGTAATAAACAGAACCTGTGTACTGCATTCAAGTAAACCCTTTAAGATTATTCAGTTAAACGAAGCTCTAAACTCCAGCGGACTCTGGTTGGTCTTGGCTTTGAATAATTTATTGAATGACTGCGAATGCTCGAAACCTAATTCAAACGCAATCTCGCTGACAGACAATTCCGTGGTTGACAGGCGCTCTTTGGCTTTTTGGATCAGTTTTTCGTGGATGAGTTGCTGCGTAGTTTGTCCAGTGAGTTGCTTGAGTAAACTGCTCAAATATTTGGTAGAAACATTCAGCGTTTTGGCAATCTGCTGAACCGTGGGAAGTCCGTTGGAAATCAAGTCCTCCCCATTGAAGTAATTCGTCAGCATATCGTCTAACCGTTCTAATAGCTTACTGTTGGTTATTTTTCGGGTGATAAACTGGCGCTCGTAAAACCGCTGTGCATAGGTGAAAAGCACCTCCAGATGAGCAACGATTACGTCCTGACTGAATTTATCGATATTGGCATTGTACTCATGTTTGATGGTATCGATAATGCCGTTGATGAGGGTTTCTTCCTTGTCGGACAGAAACAGAGCCTCGTGGGCAGAATAGCCAAAGTATTCGTACTGTTTTATTTTTCTGGACAGGGACGTATTCCACAAAAAGTCGGGGTGAATAAACAGCATCCAGCCTTCGAGCTGATGCGGCACACCCCCTTCCTCACCCCGTAGAATCTGGCCGGGAGCCATGAACGCCATCAAACCCTCATCAAAATCGTATTTCTGCTGCCCATACAGCAGTTTATCGCAACCTCGTTTCAGCGAAACCACATACAGATCAAAAATAACGGCATTGACAGCTGGGGCCGCTTTAAGGTCTTTCAGATCGATCATACCGATCAAAGGATGATGGGGTTGGGGGAGGCCCATCAACCGATGTATTTGGGTTATGGATTCTATTCGGTACGGTTTCGGCGTTGCCATGGTACAAAGCGGTTTCAAAATTTAAACGGATACTTTAACCAAATCAAAACCAGCGGCATGGCGAGAAACGGAATTTCCATCAACGCCATTGTTGTATTGCCCGCTCGCAGCGACAAAGCCATAATCAGGACAATGGTTACTGCATTTAGTAGATTACTGATAAAAAAGGTTTGCGGAAAAAGCAACATCAATCCGATAACGATGGATAATATGCCGAAAAACGGCATAATGGCTTTACTGATGCCTAAATCAGCCATCATTTTGGTTTGTTCTGCGTTGGCAGGCTGGAAGGCATCCCAACCGTGTTTGATGCTCAGGAATGCTGAAACTAAAATAAGTAGTATGCTTATGATTTTCATCGGTTAACTGGTTTTACGGTTTATTGAACTCGTTTGAATTTCATCGTCTGCCCCAAGAGGGAAATTCCTACATAGCCGCGAAATTCCAATTGATTGACGCTTTTTAATTTTGCCTTTAGACTGTACGTTCTCCCATCATCCGGGTTGTACAATTTTCCGCCCGTGTATTCACCATCGTCATACGAAAGATTGGTAACGTTAACGATGTTTTGTCTGGATCGGCTACGTAGTTTTGGGTCCGGATTATTAACGTCTTTTTTAGCCGTTTTTCCATCTGCTTCGAACATGGTTGAAGCCCACACCAATTTCCCGAAGTAGTTATTTTCTGATTTGAAAATTTCAAACTTAAGCCCTACATCCGATCCATAGCTGAGCCATATACCGGTTATCGAATCGGTAGGTACACTTTGCGCAAAGGTTGTACCAGTAATGAACAGTATTAATACGATAAGCAGTGATTTTTTCATTTTATACATGTTCTTGCTGACCATACATAAATGAAGCTCCCATTTTACCTGATTGCGAAATGATAAATTTGGGCGCCACTCGGCTCAAAATCCGCATTAATTTGGCAAGACCAGGATAAATCTCCTCTTTATCAGTTTGCATTCCTTTGATAGCTGCATCGACTATCTTTTCAGGAGCCATCAAAGCACTCTCACTAAAGCCGTCTTCGTTTCGAAATTTGTCGTTCAGGGCGGTGGAAGAACCGGGAGCAACAAGCTCAATCACGCTGATGTTGGTGTTTTTTAGTTGTACCCGTAACGCTTGTGTATAAGAGCGAAGCCCCGATTTGCTTGCACTGTAAATGGGTGATATAGGAAACGCCATAAGCGCAATACCTGATGTAACATTGAGGATAGCAGCCGTTTTTTTTGTTTTGAGATGCGGCAGAAACTGTTGTACCATCCTGATAGGACCGATCAAATTAATGTCTATCTCACGGGTAATATCGAACAAGTCGTGTTTTTGATGGAGACTAATCTTCCGCATCTCTCCCGCATTGTTGATAAGGATATTCAGGTCAGGAAATTCCCGTATGACCCTGTCGTATAAACTGACAATATCGTCGGCCTTACTTACATCACTCTGTATAGTATGCACAGCCGGTAGTTTACGTTTTACTTCCTGAAGTTTTTCCGCATTTCTACCGGTGATAATCACGGTGTTCCCTAGAGCACTAAGCCTGGAAGCGAATTCATAGCCGAAACCACCTGTTCCGCCCGTAATAAGAATAGTGTTATTTTCTAGTTTCATTGTTTCTGTATTCTGACGCTGCAAATTTCAATAGCAGCCCGAAAACAGATGTAGTCGAAAGTCGCAATGTTGTAGTTGAAAGGGAAGGTACCTGTTAGCGAGTGGTCAGTTGGCTCGCTGCAAAATCCCAAACGGCGTTTACTCCTAAAAACTAGTACTTGGCCAATTTAGATTCTTTTGATTCTAATTGATAGATTAGGTATTGATTATCAGTAAAATACCGCCAATAGAATCGACAGAATCGACAGAATCGACAGAATCTACTTTGGCAAAGTACTAGCTGTAGTTAGGCTACTACTTTTTGGGTGGGCGGACAATCTCGTTGAGCAGAATAGTCAGGTCATTGTTCATCAACTGAAGCTCAGTGGCCAATTGCCCCAGCATTGTCGAGCGGACAGTTAAGTCTTCGGCCGTGTAGAGATCACTATCCCCAAAATAATCAACCTCTTTACGACTGGACTTCCGGGTTCGCTTGGCATCTGCGTTGAGCGAGACCAGAATGTCCCATCGGCTCCGTAGCCCATTAATCACTGAGGGCGTACCCGCCGATTTAGGCTTGTTGAGGTAATACCAGACCAATGGCGGAAAAACGGTCGACGTAGTTGGGGGCATCCAGATATCCCGTAGTGGATTGCGCAGGTGACGATAGTCGGCTTTGGGTGGTTTTTGTAACAACGATGTGATGCCTAAACTGGCTTCGGCCAGCCCACCACCAATGCCAGTCCACTCGCCAGCATCATCGTGATCGCCCAGTTTAAGAAACCCAACCATCAGGGCGGTTAATGCACCAGTGGTAATGGCGCTAATGGTCATTCGCTTTTCCCGACTGTTCTCCTGACGGGTTAATAATGTAGCCGTCAAGGCAGCCCGTTTACTATCACAGTCGACCAGGGCCACTGCCGTAGCAATATCGAAGCTGGCCAGTTGAAGCTGGTCGGTTATTTTCTGCCGAATTGCCAGGTATTCGTTTGAGGCTGGCTGATCGGGATTTTGCTGCTGCTCCAGCCGCGTGATACGTATCAGCAATGGGGTGAGCCCTACAGCCTGCGCCATTCGAAGGCCGCGCTCACCGTAGCGATGCCGAAGCAGCGAATCGTCCGGTGAACCTATTTGTAGATCAATGGGGTGAAAGACGTAGCCCGATGTACCGCTGGAATCGATGACACAATTATCACTAGCCACTTTTGCTAAGGTAGACGCTGTTTGTCGGGAAGTCAGACAGCCGGTAAGCGTAGCCGCAAAAAGTAAACTTATCAGGCAACAGACTAGAGGATAACGTCGATGATTTTTCATGTAGTCAGTTCAGTTGTAGAAAGAAGATTACCTGTTGCCAGATAGAATTTAGGTTTTCTGTGAACTCGTTTCCGGAACAAAAAACCATAAGACGCCCAGGGCGACAACAGCCAGCGCGGCTAGGGTTAGGAAAGCAAAGTGGTAGCTCGTACGTTGTAGCAAGGCCCCGGCAAATGCATTGCTAAGCGAAGCCCCCAAGCCAACCGCCGTGGCGATGGCCCCTTGTGTGGTGTTGAACAGTCCAGAGCCACGCGTCAGATCCGAAACAATCAGGATAGACAAAACGCCAAAAATCCCTGCACCAACGCCGTCCAGAATCTGAATGGCAACCAGTAATATTGGATCACTGGTCAGCGTGTAGAGTAGTCCCCGAATGGGTAATACAGCAAAGCCAATAAGCAGCAAACGCTTACGTCCCTGTGGTGCCAGTTTTCCGGTTAGATAACTAACGGGAATCATGACGAGCTGCGCCACAATGATACAGGCCGACATGTAGGCCGACGATGCGCCCGCATTGATTCCCTGAGCCAGTCGCTGACCAAGCAGAGGCAGCATTGCAGCATTGGCAAAATGGAAAAGTACACAGGCCAGGGCAAAAAACAGGATGGACCGATTGCCGAGCACAGCCCGCCAGCCGGAAGGTTTATCGTCATTAGCCTGCTCCTCTTCCTCTGTGCAACCTCGGGCCAGTTGATGATCAATGTCTTTTTCCTGAATGCGCCAGACTGAAAGACTACTCAGAATAGACATGGCGGCCAACAGCAGGAAAATTCCCTTTGTACTGACATAATAACCCAGCAATCCGGCCAGCAGGGCTGCAAATACGTTACCGGCATGATTGAACGTTTCGTTACGACCAACGCGTCTATCCAGGGCTTTAGGCCCAACCAATCCAAGCGTAATGGCGGCTACTGCCGGAGCAAACCAGGCGGCTGCTACGCCCATAATAGCTTGTCCGCCCATGATCACCGGGTAGGTTGGCACAGTAATCGTGATGATAGCGGCCAGGGCAATCAGAAGTGAGGCAATAATTGAGTAAAGGCGCTTCTGTCGGGTTTGGTCGACCAGTGCGCCCGCCGGTGTCTGAGCAACTACAGTAGCAATTCCCATTACCGACATGGCAATACCGATGTCCTGAGCCTGCCAATGTAGCGTCGTCAATAAATAAATAGCCAGATAGGGACCAAGCCCATCCCGAACATCGGCTAAAAAGAAATTGGCGGTGTCCAGTGCCCGCAGGCTGGTTTTGCTGGGTTGCCGGGTAGTTGGTTCAGACGATACGTTAACCATTTTTTAATGGGGCACTTGCGTTGAGTAAAATGAATGGTGAGATTCCTCATTCCGATTGCGTAAATTTCGTACCAGGCTAGGCGGATGGCTTTAATTATAGACCATCTCCTGAAAATCAAGAGATAGCTTTATGCACATTTCGGCAATTACTCAACAATACTGTAGAGAAAAATACCTAACTATGTTTCCTGTTATGCCCACGTTTCTGCGAGTTATTCTGGCATGATGCGTGTGCCATCATAATCGTGAGCATACAATCAAAAGATCACGTAGCCTAAAGAGAAGACGATTGGCCATTTGCAGAGGTCGGAGTAGTTTCTACTTTGGTCTGATTGTGAAACATGTTCTTTGCCAAAGGGGGCATATAAGAGCTGATGGCTGCGTATCATAATTGTGACTTGATTATTTACGAAGCAAACCTATAGCCGCTGTCTAAAGACAGTATGAGAAACGAATTAATTTATCTTAAGCTGGAGCTTAAGATAATTAGGTCAAACGTATCGGTAATAAAGCCAGATCGCGCCCAGCGTACAAAGTAATGGTATCGTCATTACCAGGGCACCCAGTTTGAGAAATTCCCATGCGCTGACCGACTGGCCTTCCCGGCGCAGCGCAACCAGCCATAATATCGTAGCCAGCGAACCTGTAACCGACAGATTAGGCCCCAAATCAACACCGATCAGGATTGCGCTTTTAATCACTTCGGGAACCTGACCAGCCTGCACGACTGTGCCTGCAATTAATCCGGCAGGTAGGTTATTAACCAGGTTACAGGCAATTGCTACGCCGATGCCACTCAGCCAGGTTGTTTCCGTTACGGACTGGGCTGTATTAGTCCGTAACAGCGTAGTTAGCTCCTCAATAACACCAGTCTTAGCCAGGGCTTCCACCAGTACAAACAGCCCCGCTACCAGCGGCAGCACCGCCCAGGACACGTCTTTGATGACCACCCAGGGATTTTTTCTGGCCCTGATTAGTACCAGCGCGGAGGTGAGACAACCGGTTATAGCCGTGGGTAGACCCAGCGGTTCATCAAGCGCCGATGCCCCCAGCAGAATAAGCGCGGTTATGGTAAGACCGATGATGGCTAAACGCCCACCCGGCGACAGGATCGGAATGAAGATATCCTGCGCAATAGACTCTCGTAACTCATCGCGCTGAGTGAAGCGCAGGATTACGTAGGTAGTGGCAACTGATACAACAGAGGGCAATGTATAGTGGCCTAACCAGACTACTAAAGGAGGCATGTGCGTACCGTAAATAACCAGATTGGCCGGGTTAGAGATCGGCAATACAAACGAAGCGGCATTGGCAATGAAGGCACAGATAAACAAATAGGGCAGTGGATTCTTAACCTTCGCCGTTTTAACGGCGGCTGCTACGGCTGGGGTAAGCACAACGGCTGTAGCATCATTGGACAAAAAAGCCGTAACCACGACACCTACCAGATAAATCAGCCCAAACAGCCGGATGGCCGATCCATTAGCCTGCCTGGTTGCATGGGCTGCCAGCCAATCGAAAAGCCCTTCTTCCCGGGCCGTTTCGGCCAGCAGCATCATGCCGATCAGGAATAGGTACACATCCGTTCCTTTGGCAATACCCGACAGACCTTCAGCAGGGGTAATCAGGCCAAGAATAAGCATGAGGGTGGCCCCGGTAACCGCCCAGATAAATTCAGGTATTTTTAAAGGGCGAATGATGATTCCACCAATCGACAAAATGGTAATTATCCAGATAATACTATGAGGCATATGAATGGTAAGTAATCAAATGATGCAGGTCACTTCAGGCATGGCCGTGTAGAGCAGATTAACCAACGGAACTAGTAATGGTTTCACACACGCTTAAGAACAAAGCTGTAATCCTCCATAATCTTGAAAAGGGCTCCCTACAAAACATCGCCCAGAATACCCTAAACTCCCAAACGTAGTTCTTCAACCAAATTAATTTATAAAATGTAACATGGGCAATTAAACATGTAACATGCTTTTTGTGTGTTTTGGATTATGTCAATATACTTTTGTCCTCAATTGTTATTCTATGATCCTTCTTATCGTGAATGTTTCTACCGATGACAAAATGTTACAGAAAATCTTTGGCAAGCGAAAGTAAGATGAGTTGATCTTTGGAGTGTTTTAAGCTTAAACTGAGCTTATCCGGGAGGATGCAATAGTAACTTTACTAAAGCTATCGTAGGCGCTAAGACCTTAAGTCGATGCAGATGTTTTGGTGGCAAAATAAAAAGTATAATACATGCCTCTCAGAATCGTAGTTTATATTTTTTGGCTGTGGTGTCCATTAACCGCACTAGCCCAATCCGGTAAGATGTTTACATTCGAAAACGGTCTATCTGGTAGTGTGGTGAATGATATCCACCAGGATCGAAGTGGCTTCTTATGGATTGCAACCGATGACGGCTTAAACCGATTTGACGGAATCACCTTCACGGTTTACAGGCACGATAAAAAAAATGACACAGGGATTTCAACGAACCAGCTTCAGACCTTGTCTGAGGATAAGACTGGCAGAATGTATGTAGGTTCGCTCAAGGGCTTGCAGTATTACGATCCGGCCACTGATTCCTTCCATAAAATACCCCTTAAACTAGATGATGGAACTAGTGTAAGTGCACGTGTAATGAGTATCTGTGAACGACAAAATGGGGATATTCTGGTTGGTACTTCTGGACGTGGTCTCTTCATCCTTACGAAGAAGGAAGGTCAGCTTCTTGGGCAAAAAATGCACATGAATGTTCCTAGTGATCTGATTGTCAGGGTTTTTGAAGATACGGATCGGAACGTATGGGTATCTACGGAAGACAAAGGATTATATCGATTTGATGGCCGCTCCATCAAGTCCTTTTTTGTATCCAAAGGGGTACAAAATAATGTCATAAACAGTATCTGTCAGGACCGATATGGGCGCTTGTTTGTTGGCAATATGAGCAGTGGCCTGTATCAGTATGACCCTGCCAGTCAGACCTTTATGGCTATCCCGTATAATGGTCGTACGGATTTGCCCATCGGTGACTTACTCGTCAATCGGAACAACCAGATCCTGATGGGCACGACTGGGAAAGGGGTGAAGTATGTTGATCCAACTACCAGTAAAATTCTGGATTTGACTACGAATGTGACCAGCTTCGATTTCTCCAAATCCAAGGTGAATGCCATTCTGGAAGACAAGGCAGGAAACATTTGGATTGGTATTTTTCAGAAGGGGCTATTGCTGTTGCCGGGAAACCCCAACCGGTTCGGATATATAGGCTACAAATCGGTTAGTAGCAACTCCATCGGTTCAAGCACGGTCATGGCTTTGTTTGAGGATACGCAAAAAACGATTTGGGTAGGTACCGACAATGATGGCTTATATGCGCTTTCGCCTGGCTCTAACACCAGCGTCCACTACCAACCCGATACGGAGGGTGGGCCTGTGCCGTCCAATATTATGGCCATTTACGAGGATTCAAGGAAAAATCTCTGGCTTGGTTCCTATTTAAGTGGTCTTGTTCAATTCGACAGGAAAACAGGAAAAAGCTACTCCATCCCTAGTCTTCTTGATAAACATGGCGATAACGTTCAGCGGGTTTTTAGTATTAAAGAGGATTCCCGGCAAAGATTGTGGGTGGCTACAATGGGTTCTGGCTTGTTCTGTATGGACCTGCGCTCTGGAAACGTCAAAAACTTTGACGCGCCACCTCGTAAACCGGACCGGTCTACCGATAATCAAATTCCGAATAACTGGATCAATTGCCTGCTCGTCTCCAAAGACAATAAGTTGTTTATTGGGACATTCGACGGCCTGGCCTGTCTGGATCTGGATACGGAAAATTTTGTCTCCACCTTTGATCGTAATAGCCTCCTGCCGGGTGTCGTAATCTATTCCCTCTTTGACGATAACAAGGGCAGTTTGTGGGTAGGGACATCCCAGGGGTTGAAAAAACTCAATCGTTCAACTAGGGAGATTACCTCATTTGATATAGACAATGGCTTACCCAGCAGCCTGATCTCCGCCATTCGGGGGGATAATAATGGGCATTTATGGCTAAGCACCAACCGAGGGTTGTCGAGAATGGATTTGGAAACCAATACGTTTGTCAATTTCTATTCGGCTGATGGACTACAGGGCAATCAATTTAGCCAGGGCGCATCCATAGAGGCAGATAATCGGGAGCTTTATTTCGGTGGGGTCAATGGAATTACCCATTTTAAACCCGATGAGATTCGTGTTGCGGCCAAACGGCTAGCGGTACAGATTGTTGACCTCTATATTCACGATAAACCAGTACGTAAAGGGACAACATCAGGTGGGTATCAGGTCGTTGACACGACGCTCAATAGTGCGCGTGAATTTCACCTGTCCCATCAGGATAACTCTTTCACACTGGAGTTTTCAACGATGGATTTCATTGATGCCGAACGGGTTTCCTACTTGTATTCCATCAACAACAATAGCTGGATAGCGTTGCGTCCGGGGGGCAATCGGTTGAGCTTCGATAACCTGGCTCCGGGTACCTACGTGTTCCGGTTAAAGGCCAAAGCTAGTAAAGCTATTTCGGATGAGCATCAGGTAACGATCGTTATTCACCCCGCCTGGTATGCATCGATCTGGGCGAAGGTTGTCTATGGCCTACTGATCCTGATCGTTTCAGTATTAGTGTATCGGATGATCCGCAACCGGCGACGGATTCATGAAGAAAGATTGGCTCACCAGCGACTGGAAGAAATTAATGAAGCCAAGCTCCAGTTTTTTATCAACATCGCTCATGAGATTCGAACTCCTTTGACGCTGGTTGTCAGCCCACTGCAAAAGCTACTTAGCCAGGACCAGGATCGGGAGCGGAGGCACTTGTATGACATTATGGGTCGGAACACAAAACGTTTACTGGATCTAGTGAACCAGTTGATGGACATCCGTAAGATTGAAAAGGGGCAGATGGCCTTACAGTTGGAACGTGTCGATATGGTTCACTTCACGAGCGAGATCTGTCAGTTATTCGAAGAGCAAATCCAGACCAAACAGATAGAGTTCGTCACAGATTTCCCGGCAGATCAGGTTCTGGCCTGTATTGATCCCCTGAACTTTGATAAGGTGCTCATCAATATTCTATCGAATGCCTTCAAATTTACGCCTGTTGGAGGCACAATTCGGGTAGCCCTGACCCTAAAGCCAAACCGAAATGGTCAGGATTTGATAATGGCCATCGAAGACTCAGGCCAATGCATTAATGAGGCCGAGACGGAACGGATATTTGATTGCTTCTACCAATCAGCCGATCACCGCGATTATAACCAACATGGCACAGGCATTGGCCTTCATCTGGTAAAACAACTGGTACAACTGCATGGCGCGACTATTCAGGTCGAAAATAAAAAGCCTACTGGCTGCTGTTTTTCTATAGTTCTACCCGTTGAGGAGGTTGTTGCTGTCGAAGCCCCAGGTATGGCAGCCTTGGAAGGCATTCAACTCCTACCTGAACCCAAAATGGAAGTGCCATCGGAGGCCAGGCTGAAAGGGAAATTGAAGCGTGTGGTCATTGCCGACGATGATAGTGAGGTATGTAATTACCTAATTGACGAATTATCTGGTGAGTATACCGTATTCTCCTATGCCAATGGTGAAGAGGCCTATAAGGGAATATTGAAAGAAAAACCAGACCTGGTTGTCAGTGATGTTATGATGCCCGTGATGGATGGCATGACGCTTTGCCGTAAGATGAGAGCTAATCCCTTGATCAATCATATACCCATTGTGCTATTAACGGCCAAAACTGAGGAATCGACTAATGTTCAGGGGCTTGAGTTAGGCGCAGATGCCTACATTACCAAACCGTTCAACATGGACATCTTACTGAAAACGATTAATGGACTGATCAGAAACAGACAGATTCTAAAGAACAACGAACAGGAACAACACTATCAGGAAGAGTTTATTTCAAAGATCAGTATAAAGGCCTCCGAGGAAAAATTGCTGGAAAAAGTCCATCTGATCATCAATCAGAATCTGGCCAATCCTGAGCTGAGTGTTGAAATGATTGCCGGTGAAATAGGCATCAGTCGGGTGCATCTGCATCGTAAACTGAAAGAACTAACCAATTTAACGACCAGAGATCTCATACGAACGATTCGGCTAAAACAGGCTGCGGAACTACTTCATGTTAAAGGGCTAAGTGTTTCAGAAGTTTCTTTCGCTGTTGGCTATTCGAACGTAAACAATTTTTCTGTCGCGTTTAAAGAGCAATACGGCGTAGCGCCAACCGGATACGCAGCGCAACGTGATACCTATAAAAGAACTAAGGTTATCAGTTGATGTATGTATGATTTTTCTATTCTGAATTAAGTATTTATCCCTAAACTTCATGACTTCCGACGATCATTTGTTATGGCAATTATACCGTGAGGGCAATAAGAAGGCCCTGGGGCGACTGGCTGAACGCTACTACCGTACGCTGAAACACTATGGTCTAAAGTTTATGGTGGATGAAGACGTAGTTGAAGACTGTATTCAGGAATTATTTTTACAACTCTGGCAAAATCGCTTGCAGATTAATGAAACAGAGTCGGTTAAGCATTATCTGTTAAAAGCGCTCAGGCATCATGTAATGCAGTATTTACGGAGTCTGAAACGGCTGAATCAGGAAGATCTGGATTGGGATAATTCAATAACTGATGAAACGGATTCGGAAACGCTATTGATTCAACGGGAATCTCTTACGTTGCTTATCAGTACCATACAGACTCAATTAGCCACTTTACCAGGTCGTGAGCGGGAGGCTCTCTACCTACGCTTTTACGAAGACTTATCCATTCCGGAGATTGCCGAAATGATGAATGTTAACCGGCAGTCGGTTTCTAATTTTTTGCAGAAAGCCCTCAATAAGCTTCGTAATCAGTGGCTTGTCCATACGTTTCTAATTAGTTGCATTTTTTTTCAAAAAAATTTCCTTTAAGTAGGGTATCGTTGGGGTGATTCTTCATACTATCAATGAAAATCGAAGAAAAGTACCAATGCTCCGTTCTTTCGAGAATTTTTCCACGGTTGAGGATTTTTTAGGAAACGACGCTTTTCGGATCTGGGTCACAGAACGACGGTCGGAGGATCAGGTATTCTGGCAACAATGGCTAACGCAGCATCCCGAAAAAAGGGAACTCTATGAGGAAGCTGTTGCCACGTTTCTGGTGCTTCAAGGGGAGCAACTTTCGATTTCCGATCAACAGGTAAAAGAAAAAACAGAAGAACTAGTCAATCAGCTTCCCGACACCCCAACGGTTGTAAAGTCGCTCGTTAGCTGGCAATGGGGGAGGTGGGCAGCTGTTGCTGCGGTAGTTGGCTTGACTATGTACTGGCAATTAGGTGGCCCACTTTCCAGGTTATTGGCCGTGGCTAGTAAGCAGGAAGTGCAGCCTACAGGGGATATGGGCTGGAAACTTGTTAAGAATGAGACGGGGCAACCCTTGGTTGTCCTGCTGCCGGATAACTCTTCGGTAGTGCTGTCGTCGGGAAGCCAGTTGCGATTTCATAAGCAAAGCGCGCCTAAGCTTCGGGAAGTGTATTTGCAGGGAGAGGGCTTTTTTGAAGTGAGTAAAAATCCGGCTAAACCATTCATCGTTTATACCGCCAACCTGACAATGAAAGTACTGGGAACCAGTTTTCAGGTTCGCTCTTTCGACAACGAAGCGGCTGCTTATGTGAACGTAAAGACAGGTAAAGTTTCTGTTACCCCGGTCGATTCACCTGACAAGCCGATTCTGCTAACAATGAACGAACAACTTAGACTAGAAACCAAAACCGATAAACTAGTTAAACATAGCGTCGTACCATCGAAAGAAAACTTGTCGGCCATCGTCAATCAGCCATTTACGTTTGAGTTTACGCCCGTACCCGAGGTGTTTGCTCAGCTAGAGTCCAGCTACAATATGCCCATTCGCTATGATCGACGCTTGCTTGCCAACTGCACCTTTACGGGTCAACTCAACGATGCCCCTTTCATAGAAAAAATCAAATTAATCTGTCTAACGATCGAATCGACATTCGAGATTATTGATAACCAGGTTGTTATCCACAGTCGTGGGTGTAATTAAGTATCCCGTTAACCTTTAAACCAGTCCTTTACCTATGGTATAAAAACTATCCTTTTTTAACAGAAAAGCGATAGTGCTACCAACACTATCGCTCGAATGTCCCTAAATGTGTCTGATACACACATTATCTCTTCAAATAGAGAAGGGACGGTTTTTTTGTCATTTCTACCAAAAACAACAAAAACGCATAAATGTATGCAGTATCGTTTCATCAATCGCAATGGTTGGATCAGGATTATGAAAATTTCAAGCCTGCAAATTTTGCTTGCCCTTACCCTAACTCATGTTTGCCTTGCCCTTGACGGCAAAGCACAGGAAGTTTTGAGTCGACGCGTCAGTATCTCCGCCCAAAATGAAGACGTGGAGGTGACGATCCGACGAATTGAAAAACTGACGAGCGTTCAGTTTCTGTTTAGCCGGGAGATGATTCAGTCGAAGCGAAAAGTGAATTATCAGGCTAAAAATGAACAGCTTTCGCAGGTACTGACACAAATTCTGGCTCCACTTAATTTAAGCTACGAAGTAGTAGGCCAGCAGATTGTTATTAGAAGGGAAGGGCTGCCTGCTAGTATCCAGCAGGATAAGACCTCCGGCGAGATTAACCTGGAGCAATCACAGGATATTCAGGTAACTGGTCGGGTTGTGGCTGAAAATGGCGAAGGTTTGCCTGGGGTCAACATTCAGATAAAATCTACGCAGCGTGGAACCACAACAGATGGCAATGGTACGTACCGAATCAGTGTACCGGACCGGAACGCCATTCTGGTTTTCTCTTTCATTGGGTACGTTAGCAAAGAAGTAGCCGTTGGATCGCAATCGACAATCAATGTTACGTTAGCAACCGACGACAAAACACTGAATGAAGTGGTCGTGGTGGGGTATGGCGTGCAACGTAAACGTGATATCACAGGATCAGTCGTTTCGGTGAATGAGACTACGTTAAAAGAAGTGCCTGCTTCTAACATAGTCAATCAACTAAAAGGCCGGGCTGCCGGGGTGTCTATTGTTAGTAACGGTTCGACACCCGGTTCGCAGGGGCAAATTCGTATTCGGGGTAACCGAACCCTGACCAGCAGCACCAACCCGAGTACAGGCGATGGCCTGGATGGTCCGCTGGTCGTTGTCGATGGGATTCCGTATGGTGGGCTGAATGACATTAACCCCGATGATATTGTTAATATGGAAATTCTGAAAGATGCGTCGGCAACGGCTATCTACGGATCGCGGGGATCAGGTGGGGTTATTCTGGTCACTACCAAGCGAGGAAAAGTGGGCAAGCCTGTATTTAGTTATGATGGCTACTATGGCGTAACCAATATCATGGGGAAATACAACGTCTTTAATGGCCCGGAGTATGCGCAGTTTAAAGCCGATGCCACCAAGTATAACCGCTCGGCTCCCGGCACAACGGCCTATCCGCTTACCCAGGCAGAACAGGATGCGCTGGCTGCCGGCGTTTCGACCGACTGGCAGGATTTGATTTACAAATCCGGATTCATGACCAACCACCAGTTGAGCATGACGGGGGGCGTTGAGAATACCCAATATTCGCTGGGCTTAGGCTATTTCAACGAGACCGGCATTATTCCCGGACAGAATTTTACCCGGGTGAACATCCGAGCCACCATTGACCAGCGGATTGGCCAGCGGATTAAAGTTGGAGTGAATACCCTCAACACCTTGACGTACACCAATACACCAGGCGGTGATGGTATTCCAGGCGGTCTGGTAAGCTTGACTCCATTGGCATCGCCTTATAATGCCGATGGTTCGGTAAACCTGTTCCCGGCCGTTGGTTCGATTGATGCAGCCCGGATCAGTCCCCTGACGATCATCACCAAAAAAGATTCGTATTTCAATCGCACGCGTTCGATCCGGACGTTCAATAGTCTGTATGCCGAGGTGAATCTACTACCTGGTCTGCGTTATCGGTTCAATGCCGGTTTGAACTTTAGCCAGTCGAATTTTAATGGCTACAATGGCCCACTGACCTACTTCAACTCCGCTACGGTTCAGTCCTCGTCCAATGCCGAAATCAGTAACACCGAATATTGGGATGTAAACCTCCAGCATTTGTTATACTATGATAAAACGTTTGGCAAACATAAACTGGGTGCTACTGCGCTGTATGAATACACCAAAAACCACTCGCTGGGTAGCCGGTTTACGATAACGGGGGTTCCAGCCGATTACATTAAAACATCGAACTTCTCACTGGCATCCGGTACACCAGTAGCTGCCTCTGACTACGGCAACTCGTTTTCCGAAACAGGCCTGCTTTCCTACATGGGGCGGGTCAATTATAGTTACAACGACCGCTACCTGCTGACCTTGACCCTGCGTCGGGATGGTTCGTCAACCCTCTCCCCAGCAAACCGGTACTTTAACTACCCGGCCATTGGTGCGGGCTGGAATATTATCGAGGAACCGTTCATGAAAAGCGTTCCGGCTATTTCGAACCTGAAACTACGGGGAAGCTGGGGTCTGTCGGGTAACCGAAACGTGGGGGCCTATTCAACGTTGGGAGCCTTAACGGCGGGTTACTATAATTTCGGGCTTGGTACCGCAGGGCAGCAGTTGGCCTATACGGTGACTAGTTTGCCAGCTGCCAATTTAGGCTGGCAGTCGACGGCACAGGTCGATATTGGCCTTGACTTTGGCTTACTCAATAACCGTATTACGGGTTCGGTGGATTACTATCACCAGAAAACGAAGGACATTCTGTTGTCTGTTCCCTTGCCAGCCAGTAACGGGGCCGGCTCAACCCTGAAAAACCTGGGAGCCACCGAAGGCAAAGGTCTGGAAACTACACTGACCGTCGATATTTTCCGGCAGCCGAAAGGTTTTAACTGGAGCGTGGATGCCGTTTACTATTTTAACCGCGAAAAAATCACGCAGCTTACTACGCCAACCGAGCTTTCCAATGTGGGAGCTGGCTGGTTCGTAGGGCAACCCCTGTCGGTTATCTACGACTACAAAAAGATTGGTATCTGGCAAACATCCGACAAAGAAAATGGGACGCTGGCCAAACAAACCTCACCTGTTGAGCAACCGGGTCAAATCCGGGTGGAAGATGTCAACGGCGATGGCAAGATCGATCCGTCTGATCGGCAGATTCTGGGCAATTTTCAACCCAAATTTGAAGCGGGTCTGACTAACCGGTTCAACTTCAAAAACTTTGATCTGTCGATTGTTACGTTTGCTCGTATGGGCATGAAAGTGGTGGTGCCATACCTGACGGGTAATTCGGGTGGCGGTGGCGGTTTTGCCTTCTTCAACCAGGCGCGCTCCAATCAGGTCAAAGTTGATTACTGGACCGAAACCAATCCAACCAACGCGTTCCCGGCACCCGATGCAGGGGGAGCTGTTCAGTATTTTGCCTCGACGCTGGGCTACTATGATGGCTCGTTTATTAAAATCAGAAGCATTAACCTGGGCTACACGGTTTCGGGGCAGTTTCTTAAAAAAGTGGGCATGAACTCGGCCCGGCTCTACCTGAACGTTACCAATCCGCTTATTCTGTATTCGCCGTTGGTTCGTGATAAACTGGCTGTTGATCCGGAAGGCAATGGCTATGCCAGTTCGACCGTAAGCTCACAGGGCGCTGAAACGGCAACGCAGGCTCGTCAGATTGCCATAAACCTCAACAACCCGCCCGTTCGGCAATTTACGTTCGGTGTAAATATTAAATTCTAACTGTAGACTTTTCCATGAAAGCAATAAAAATTGGGTTTATCCTTAGCTTGACCGCTCTCTTGAGTACCGGTTGCGAAAAGATATTAGATGAGCATCCACAGTCGCAAATTGTTCCTTCCTATTTTAACAGTGCATCCGGGGTGCTGGGAGGAATTGCTGGTGTCTACAACGACATTCGAGGTCAGTGGGGCACCGAAGGGTTCACGGTAGAAATGCAGGCGGGAACCGACGAGTTTTTACAGGGGGCCAGTAGCGGAGGGGTTCCACCCTATACCTATAATGGTCTGAACGGGAGTAACTTCGGTTCTGCCTGGGGGGTAGCCTTCCAGGACATTAATACGTTGAATGGGGTGCTGCAATATGGGCAGACGGTTGATTTAGCCGAAGCTACCCGTAAACAATATCTGGCTCAGGCTAAGTTTCTCCGAGGGTTCTGGTACTTTTATTTAGTGCAGACCTGGGGCGATGTACCGCTCAATACGACCTTTATTACGGTGCCCTCGCAAGCTGCATCCCGCCAGTCGGTGGCCCAGGTTTATGAGCAGATTATCAAGGATTTGACCGAAGCTGCTGCTGATCTACCAAATACGCCAACCGCTCCGTTTCTGGGCAAAGCAGCCACTAAACCCGTAGCTCAGTTCCTGTTGGCCAAGGCATACCTAACCCGTGGCTGGCTCAACAATACAGCCGCTGATTTCACACAGGCGGCCAGCATTTGTGCCGATATTATCGCCAACAAATCCTCGTATGGACTTGATCTGTGGCAGGACTATGGCGATGCGTTTGTACCCGCTAACGACTACGGTAAGGAAACCATGTTCGTCAGCGATCACGTGCTTGACCCGAAATATGGTTATTATACAGTAGGTGGTGCTGCTGGTGGTGGGGCCGCTCAGAATCTGAGCCCCTGGTTTACCAACTGGAATTATCCTAATACCAGCGGCATCAATTCCTACAAAAATGCGTCGGGTGTGTTGGTTAACAATGGTACCTCGGGCATGATCCGGGATTCACAATACGGACGCCCGTATGTTCGGATGCGACCCAACAGTGACAAACAAAAAAGTGGTGATAATGCTGGTAAGAATTACTTTCTGGACCAGGCCTTTACCATGCGTGATGTCGATTCACGGTTTATGAATTCATTCTATACCGTTTATATCGCCAATACATCGGTTACCAATACGGCAACGGCTGCCAATAACAGTCGGGGCATCGGCTATACAACAGTTGTGGGTGCCGATACCGCCGTTTGGCTACCGGATTATGAAGTAGCAGGAGCACCCCAGTTCGTCGGTAACCGGCCTTTTAAAGGGATCGTGGTGCCGCCCAGTCTATGGAACAATGGGATTTTTCCAGCGCTGAAGAAATTCATGGACCCTAGCCGTGGCGCTAACTTCAACGACCCTTCTACTCGTCCCTGTGTGCTGTATCGCTTTGCCGATGTGTATATGACCGCAGCTGAAGCCTACTTCAAAGCCGGTGACAACACGAAGGCAGCCGCTATGATTAACGTTATCCGGCAACGAGCCGCTTATCGGAAGACGAACACAGCAGCTCAGAATGCGGCTGCCGTGACAGCTATGACCATTCAGCCATCAGACGTTACACTGGACTTTATTCTGGACGAGCGCAGCCGGGAATTCTTTGGTGAGTGGCAGCGGTGGCACGATCTGGTACGGACCCGTTCGCTGGTACGACGCGTGAAAGCCTGGAATCCGGAGGCCGCACCCTATATTCAGGATTTTGATATGCTACGACCAATCCCACAATCGCAGATTGACCGGGTGGTTGACGGGCCTAAGTTCCCGCAAAACCCGGGCTATTAGGGAGGAGTATTGTAAATGAGCGTTTTTTGTCATCCTGACGATAGGAAGGATGACAAAAAATACTTTATAGTGATATGGCGTATGGGTAAGGATACGACTTGAGCCTTCTTTTGTCATCCCAGCAAAACTATTCCTGAATACCCACTTACAACTGATGAAACGATTCCTTTACTTCTTTTTACTAAGTCTGTCAACCGTCAGCTTTTCTCAAAACAAGCCGACGTTAAAACTCTGGTACAACAAACCTGCCGGTCAAATCTGGGAAAATGCCTTGCCCGTCGGCAATGGTCGACTGGGGGCAATGGTGTATGGAAACGTAGCAAAGGAAACCATTCAACTCAATGAACATACGGTCTGGAGCGGTAGCCCAAATCGGAATGATAACCCCGATGCACTGGCCGCTTTGCCCGAAATCCGGAAGTTGATTTTCGACGGCAAACAGAAAGAGGCTGAGCAGCTTGCCAATAAATCCATCATTACCAAAAAATCGCATGGGCAAATGTTTCAGCCCGTGGGAAATCTACTCCTTACCTTCGACGGTCCTGAAAACGGTACGAACTATTACCGGGAACTGGATATTGAACGAGCCGTTGCCAAAACGTCTTACACCATCGGGGACGTAACGTACACGCGGGAAGTACTGGCTTCATTTCCCGACAATGTCATTGTGATGCAAGTAACCGCCAGCAAACCTGGCAAGCTGTCGTTTTCCGCTTCATTTTCCACCCAGCATAAGCCATTCGATATCAAAACCACACCGGCTAAGGAACTCACGCTTTCGGGTACTACGTCGGACCACGAGGGCGTAAAGGGCATGGTGAAATTCAAAACCATTGCCCGGATTAAAACGTCGGGCGGTACGCTGGCTGCCAACGATACGTCGCTCATCGTAACTGGTGCAAATGCAGCCACGATTTACGTAGCGATTGCCACTAATTTCAACAACTACAAAGACCTTAGTGGGGATGAAAACGCTCGTGCAAAAGCCTATCTCGACAAAGCGTACCCCAAAAGCTACGCGGCTGTTTTGGCTCCACACGTAGCTGCTTATCAACACTATTTCAACCGGGTTAAACTCGACTTGGGCGTTACAGACGCGGCTAAACTGCCCACTGACGAACGTCTGAGCAATTTCCGCTCGGTCAATGATCCGCAGTTGGTAACCCTCTACTACCAGTACGGGCGGTATCTGCTGATTTCGTCCTCGCAGCCGGGAAGTCAGCCCGCCAACTTGCAGGGAATCTGGAACAACAAAATGCGCCCACCCTGGGACAGCAAATACACGATCAACATCAACGCCCAGATGAATTACTGGCCTGCGGAGAAGACCAATCTTAGCGAACTTCATGAACCGTTTTTACGGATGGTTCGGGAACTATCGGAAACGGGGCAGGAAACCGCTAAGGTTATGTACGGAGCCGGTGGCTGGATGGCGCATCACAACACCGACATCTGGCGCATCAACGGTCCGGTAGATGGGGCTTTCTGGGGTATGTGGATAGCCGGTGGCGGCTGGACCAGCCAGCATCTGTGGGAACATTATCTCTACAACGGCGATCAGGCGTATCTGGCGTCGATTTACCCGATCTTGAAAGGATCCGCCCAGTTCTATGCTGATTTTCTGGTCGAACATCCAAAATATCACTGGTTAGTGATCAATCCGGGTACCTCGCCCGAAAACGCGCCCAAAGCGCACGGCGGTTCATCGCTCGATGCCGGTACGACGATGGACAACCAGATTGCATTCGACGTATTTAGTACGGCCATCCGTGCTGCCGAGATACTGAAAAAAGATACGGATTTCGTGGTAATGCTGAAACAGAAGCGAAGCAAACTGCCGCCCATGCACATCGGACAGTATGGTCAGTTGCAGGAATGGCTTGACGATGTCGACGACCCTGAGGACAAGCACCGGCACGTTTCGCATTTGTACGGTCTGTTTCCGTCCAATCAAATCTCGGCCTACCGCACACCAGACTTATTCAGTGCCGCCAAAACGACACTAACGCACCGGGGCGATGTATCGACCGGCTGGAGCATGGGCTGGAAAGTGAACTGGTGGGCCAAACTTCAGGACGGTAATCATGCCTATACATTGATTCAGAATCAACTGACTCCGCTGGGCGTCGTTAAAGGCGGAGGTGGTACATACAACAACCTGTTCGACGCGCATCCGCCGTTTCAGATCGATGGCAATTTCGGCTGCACGTCAGGAATTACCGAAATGCTCATGCAAAGTAGCGACGGTAGTCTTCAGTTGTTGCCAGCCCTGCCCGATGTCTGGCCAACGGGTAGCATCAGCGGCTTACGAGCGCGCGGTGGGTTTGAAGTCGTGAGTATGGACTGGAAAGATGGCAAACTCACGAAAGTGGCCGTTAAGTCCAATCTGGGCGGCAACCTTCGCGTACGGGTGCCGAACGCCCTGAAAGTCAATGGCGTGGTAATGAAATCGGCATCAGGGCAGAATCCGAATCCGTTCTACGCGGTGGAAGAAACACCCGCAGCTATCAAATCGGCCCAGGCGAACCTAACGGCACCAACGCTGAAAGAAACGCTAGTGTATGATCTGCCAACGCAGCCTGGGAAGGTGTATACGCTGGTAGGACAGTAGCTTTTTTGTCATCCCGTTTTTGTCATCCCGACGCAGGAGGGATCTTCGGGAGAAGCCCAAAATACCCATTTACCGAAGATCCCTCCTGCGTCGGGATGACAAAAACGGGATGATAAAAAAGAAGAGAAAAGAATGATTGAAAAGTTGTAAAAATGTAGTGTTATGAATGGGTATGCTTTCTATGTCTATATCGTTACTAATCCTGAAAAAACGGTGCTGTATACGGGTATGACAAACGACCTGATCAGGCGGCTACAAGAGCATTATGAGTCGCGTGGACAAGCGGAAAAGTTTGCAGGCAAGTACTACTGTCATCGGCTGGTCTATTGGGAGCATCATCAGTACGTTCGCAATGCGATCACTCGCGAAAAGGAGATCAAAGGTTGGCGGAGAGAAAAGAAAGTAGCATTAATTAACTCGATAAATCCTGAATGGCGCTTTTTAAACGATGACATTCAATCATAACTAAGATTAGAAATCCCGATTTTTTGTCATCCCGACGCAGGAGGGATCTTCGGTAGATAACCAACCTGACAAGCCTATTCCCGAAGATCCCTCCTGCGTCGGGATGACAAAAAAATACTCAAATACAAAATGAAAAAACGAATTCTATCATTTGCCCTAAGCCTGTGCTGTTATGCACTCATCCACGTCAGCGTTGCTCAAACCACCCTGGTCAATCCAATTCTAACAGGTTTTTATCCCGACCCTAGCATCGTGAAGGTTGGTCCGGATTATTACCTGGTTAACTCGACCTTTTCCTACTTCCCCGGTCTGCCGATCATGCATAGCAAAGACCTGAAAAACTGGAAGCAAATCGGCAATGTCATCGACCGGCCCGAACAAATGGATTTTATGGGTGAACGCCTGACACGTGGGCTATTCGCACCCGGCATCAGCTATAATAAAGGCACATTCTACGTGACCTGCACCGACATCGACCACGACGGTAACTTTGTCGTTACGGCCAAAAATCCCGCTGGTCCCTGGAGTAATCCCGTTAAAATTCCGCAGGTTAAAGGCATTGATCCCTCCATTTATTTTGATGAAAGTACCGACAAGGCCTACATCATCTACAACAGCGACGCCCCCGACCGAAAGCCCCTTTATTCGGGCCATCGGACGATCCGCATGTATGAATTTGACCCGGTGAATCTGAAAGTGGTAGGCGAAGAAAAACAACTGGTCAACGGTGGGGTAGATCTCTCCAAAAAGCCGGTCTGGATTGAAGGGCCGCACATTCTGAAACGGAACGGCTGGTATTACCTCTACGCGGCAGAGGGCGGTACGTCAGTTAATCACTCCGAAGTCGTATTACGCAGTAAAGACGTCTGGGGGCCTTACGTACCGTTTGAAGGAAATCCGATCCTGACGCAACGCGAGTTACCTGCCGACCGGAAGGATGCCATTACGTCGGCGGGGCACGCGCAATTTATAGAAGGTCCGGACGGAAAATGGTATTCGATTTTTCTGGCGGTACGTCCTTACGAAGGCGATTATTACAACACTGGCCGTGAAACCTTTATTGCGCCCTTGACCTGGAAAGACGACTGGCCAATGATCGAGCATGGCGAGAAGGCCATCGCCTATAGTTATCCTGTTAGTTATAAGGAAGTTAAGCAAAAAGGGGCGGTTCCACAATCGGGCAATTTTGCGTACACAATCTCCTTTGACAAAGAACTGGACCCATCACTTTTGTTTCTGCGGACTCATGATAAAAGTTCATATTCGCTATCCAAAAAAGATGGGTTGATGTTGAAACTGAAGCCTGAAACGATCATGGAATTCGGAAACCCGGCGTTCATTGGGAAACGCCAGCAACACCTCAACAGCACCGCCGAAACCGAGCTGACGTTTACGCCAAAATCAGAAAAAGAAAAAGCAGGGCTTGTGATTTTACAGGACGAAGGCCATTTCTATTTTCTATGTAAATCGCAGTCGCAGGGTAAGGACGTGCTTCAACTCTACAAAGGCGTTCCCCGATCAAAGGAAATGGAATTACTGACCGAAGTGCCGTTGGACGCCAAAGCGGGCAAAGTAGGTTTACGCATCACATCGCAGGGTGATAGCTATAGTTTTTATACGTCAACCGATGCCAAAAACTGGAGCCTTTTAAAAGACAAAGTAGACGGCAAATTCCTGAGTACCAAAGTGTCGGGTGGATTTGTCGGTTGTGTATACGGCCTATACGCTACGTCGTCGGGTGAGTCAACGACCAATACGGCTTCGTTCCAATACTTGAAATACGCGGGCGATGACCCGATGCTGAGGAAGTGAATCATTTTTGTTTTGTTTTTTGTCATCCCGACGCAGGAGGGATCTTCGGAGACTAATAAAATCTCCTGTTACCGAAGATCCCTCCTGCGTCGGGATGACAAAAACAAAACAAAAAACTCTAAAAATGCAGTTAGATGAATGAGTATTCGTTCTATGTCTATATCGTTACTAACCCTGAGAAAACGGCGCTATATACGGGAATGACAAACGACCTGGTTAGACGCTTACAGGAACATTATGAGTCGCGAGGGCAACCGGAAAAATTTGCGGGTAAGTACTACTGTCACCGACTAATTTATTGGGAGCACCACCGGTACGTTCGCAACGCAATCAGTCGAGAAAAAGAGATCAAAAGTTGGCGGAGAGAAAAGAAAGTAGAATTAATCAATTCGATGAATCCAGAGTGGCGGTTCCTGAACGATGAGATTTAGTCATGAAAAGAGATCTGCGTTTTTGTTATTCTATTTTTTTGTCATCCCGAGGAACGAGGGATCTTCGGTAAACGCGAAAGAATCACCCATTTACCGAAGATCCCTCGTTCCTCGGGATGACAAAAAAATGAAAACAAACACATGCTATATCGTAACCTTTCTGCTGCTTAGCCTCCCGGCGTTGGCACAGATGCAGTCATTTCCCTTGCAGGAAGTCAGGTTAACGGGCGGTGCCTTTAAGAACGCTCAAGATGTTGACCTAAAATACATACTGGCGCTCAACCCCGATAGGCTTCTGGCGCCGTACCTGATCGATGCTGGTCTGCCCTTGAAAGCCGAGCGTTACGGCAACTGGGAAAGTTCGGGTTTAGATGGACACATCGGCGGGCATTATCTGTCGGCACTGGCCATGATGTATGCATCTACGGATAATGCTGAAGTCAAAAAGCGTCTGGACTACATGGTTTCGGAACTGGCTCGATGTCAGGCCAAAAACGGGAATGGTTATGTAGGGGGCATTCCACAGGGGAAACTCTTTTGGGAGCGTATTCACAAAGGCGATATTGATGGAAGTAGTTTTGGGTTGAACAATACGTGGGTACCGCTGTACAATATTCACAAGCTGTTTGCGGGTTTGCGCGATGCCTACGAATACGCTGGAAATCAGCAGGCTAAACAGGTGTTGATTGGGCTGGGCGACTGGTTTATCGATCTCATCAAGCCGCTCTCCGACGATCAGATTCAGCAGGTGCTGCGTACCGAACATGGCGGCATCAACGAAACCTTTGCCGACCTGTACATTCTGACCAAGGATAAAAAATACCTCGAAACCGCCCAGAAAATCTCACATCGGGCGCTGCTGAATCCGCTGCTGGAAAAGCAGGATAAACTGACGGGATTGCACGCCAATACGCAGATTCCGAAAGTGATTGGCTACGAAAAAATAGCCATGCTCACGGGCAATACGGACTGGTCGAATGCGGCTCAGTATTTCTGGCAGAATGTCTCGCAGAAACGTAGTGTGGCATTTGGTGGCAACAGCGTGCGGGAGCATTTTAATCCGACGAACGATTTTAGCCGGATGCTCAAGTCGAATCAAGGGCCTGAAACCTGCAATTCGTTCAACATGCTCCGTCTGAGTAAAGCCTTGTTTCTGGATAAGGCTGATCCCGGCTATCTGGACTTCTATGAACGGACGCTCTACAACCATATTCTGTCGACGCAGCATCCTGAAAAAGGGGGATTTGTGTATTTCACGCCCATTCGACCCAATCATTACCGCGTGTATTCACAGCCCGAAACCAGTATGTGGTGTTGCGTGGGATCAGGGCTGGAAAATCATACCAAATATGGCGAACTGATCTATAGTCATTCCGACAAAGACCTGTTTGTCAATCTGTTTATCCCCTCTACGCTGGACTGGAAAGAAAAAGGCATTCAGCTCAGTCAGGCCACAGGCTTCCCGTACAAAAACGAATCGGAACTGGCCCTGACGCTGAAAAAGCCGCAGGTCTTTTCGATCAATATTCGCTACCCGAAGTGGGCTGAAAATTTGGAGGTTCTGGTTAATGGTAAAGTGCAGAAAATTGCTGGGAAGCCTTCAACCTACGCAACCATCAGCCGAAAATGGCAGACCGGCGATAAACTAACCGTTCGTTTCACGACGTCCACGCAGTTGGAGTACCTGCCCGATGGCTCCAACTGGGCCGCTTTTGTGCATGGTCCTATTGTTCTGGCCGCCAAAACATCGACCAATGATCTGACCGGACTTTTTGCCGACGATAGCCGGATGGGGCATGAAACAAAGGGGAAACTTTATCCCCTCGACAATGCCTACGCGCTCATTGGCAATGCGGATACCTACCGTTCGAAAATTAAGCCTATCGAAGGACTGACATTCCGCCTGGATTCGTTGACGCTGCAACCGTTTTATGAAATACACGATGCTCGTTATCAGATGTATTTTCAGACGTTTACACCAGCGGCCTATAGCGAACAGAAAACCCGGCTAAAGCAGCAGGAAGCAGAAGCGTTGGCTATCGAAGCGAAAACGGTTGACAAGGTGGCTTGTGGTGAGCAGCAACCCGAAGTCGACCATGGCTACAAAGGCGAAAAAAGCGAATCGGGTTACGATGATGAGCGATTCTGGAGACGTACGCGTTCATCTATTTCGTATGAGTTGCAAAATAAGAATCGGGCGGGTAAATTTCTTGATATCAGTGCTTTAGATACTATAAAGACAAGTGATGTTAGCTTTCTTCTCAACGGCAAACCTGCTGAAGTAATTTCAAGTGAGGGTAAAACTATTCGATTAAAAGCGGTTGATGATGAGGTTGTTACGTTAAAAATCGTTGCCCAGAACGGTATAAACACCCCCCGGTTTTCTCAGATCAGACTTTTAAACCACGACTAAATGATTCATTCTAGAATGATTAGAAAGGGGAAAATTGTCGCTAATTTAAAAAGTGTCAAATTAACACTATTCATAGTGGATAGACTGATGGATTAATGCAGATTATGGGTAAAACACATTTTATTAGACTGATTACTAGTGCATTTTTTGTCATCCCGAGGAACGAGGGATCTTCGGTAGCAGGCGATTTTATTAGTCTCCGAAGATCCCTCGTTCCTCGGGATGACAAAAATGCGATGACAAAAAAGAGGAATAATAAAAAAACACAATGACAATCAGTAATTAATGTTCAAAGAGTACAGCAAAACTTAAAATTCATGAAAAAATCGATCCTAAAAATTTCCTTAGTGATTGCCGCCACCCTGATGAATTATGTCGTTTCGGCGCAATCCAGCTTTACCAGTAAAGTTATTGGCGTAGGCGTTGTTGTCGCTGACCTCGAACGCTCGCTTGACTTTTATGTGAATGGAATTGGCATGGTCAAAACGGGCAGTTTCACAATCAACGAAGATTTTGGTAAACGCTCGGGCCTGACGAATGGGGTAGCCGTGGGAGTCACCATCCTGAAGCTCGAAAACAGCCCCGAAGCCACCGACTGGAAGCTGATGAGCTTCGGCAAAAAAGCTTCGCATCCCAAGCCAAAATTTATTCAGGACGATACGGGTATGCAGTACATCACCCTTCAGGTAAAAGCCTTACAGCCCATTATTGACCGATTGACTAAGATGAAAGTGCCGTTTCTGGGTAGTACTCCGACGCCACTGAACGAGAAGTCGCACTTTGTGTTCGTGCAGGACCCCGACGGTACGTTCATTGAGCTAATCGGCCCGCTGGAGTAAGCGTTTTTTGTCATCGCTATTTTTTGTCATCCCGACGATAGGAGGGATCTTCGGTAGGAGAATTTTTTGTATTACCCGAAGATACCTCCTATCGTCGGGATGACAAAAATGCATAAGTAATTCATAATAAAGTGCTTACATGAAGACCTTACTTTTTCGATCTGGTTTATTGGGAGTTGCGCTACTGCTCGGGTACGTAGTAGCGGTGGCGCAAACCGCCCGGAACCCGATCATCTTCGCCGACGTACCCGACATGGCTATGATTCGGGTGGGTAATACGTACTACATGAGTAGCACCACCATGCACATGAGTCCGGGCTTGCCCATTATGAAGTCGAAAGACCTGGTTAACTGGGAAATGGTTGGCTATGCCTATGATACGCTGGCGAATGTCGATGCCCTAAGTCTGACCAACGGAAAAAGCACCTACGGACGGGGTTCCTGGGCCAGTAGCCTGCGGTATCACAACGGTACGTATTACGTAAGCACATTCGCCCAAACCACCGGCAAAACCTATATCTATACGACCAAAAACATCGAGAAAGGCCCCTGGAAAGAAGTCTCGTTCAAACCTTCCTACCACGACCACAGCCTGTTTTTCGATGACGATGGCCGAACATACCTGATCTACGGCGCGGGTAAACTCAAAATCCTCGAACTCAATGCCGATGCATCGGGCGTAAAACCAGGCACTACGGAGCAGGTACTGATCGAAAACGCTAGCACCCCATCAGGAACCGGTGGTGGTTTACCAGCCGAAGGGTCGCAGCTTTTTAAGGTCAACGGCAAGTATTATCTATTCAACATCACCTGGCCCAAAGGTGGGATGCGAACCGTGGTTATTCACCGCGCTGATAAACTGACTGGTCCCTGGGAAGGTCGAATTGGACTTCAGGATTTGGGGGTAGCACAGGGCGGTCTGATCGATACGCCCGATGGAAAATGGTACGCCTATCTGTTCCGGGATTTTGGGGGAGTGGGCCGCATTCCGTATCTGGTTCCGGTGAAATGGGAAGACGGCTGGCCGGTATTGGGCGTCAATGGCAAAGCTCCGGAAACTCTTGACCTGCCCGCCAGCAAAGGTTTGATACCCGGTATTGTCGCTTCCGACGAATTCGTCCGCAAAAAAGGCGAACCTGCGTTGCCGCTGGTATGGCAGTGGAACCATAATCCCGACAATAAACTCTGGTCGGTCAATGACCGGAAAGGCTATTTACGGCTGAAAACCAACCGTATCGATACGTCGTTTGTCCTGGCTCGTAATACGCTTACCCAGCGTACCATTGGCCCGGAATCGTCGGGGGCTACCGCGCTGGACGTATCAAATCTGAAAGATGGTGACTTTGCGGGATTATGTCTGTTGCAGAAAAATTATGGTCTGGTGGGTGTGAAAGCCGAAGCAGGCAGCAAGTCAATCGTTATGGTTAGCGCCAGTTCGGGTAAGCCCGTTGAGGTGCAACGGGTGCCGTTGAGTCAGAAGACGGTTTATCTAAAAGCGGAGTGCGACTTCAAAGACCGTAAAGACACGGCGAATTTCTTTTACAGCCTGGATGGCAAAACCTGGACCCGTATCGGAGAGCCATTGAAAATGCCCTATACCATTCCACATTTTATGGGTTATCGATTCGGTCTGTTCAACTACGCGACTCAGCAAACGGGCGGCTATGCTGACTTCGATTACTTCCGAATCTCCGATCAAATCGTAGCGAAAGAATGAAGACTACGGGCACTTTTGTCATGCTGAGGAACGAAGCATCTTCGGGTGAGGCCTTTTTATAACTAGCGAAGATGCTTCGTTCCTCAGCATGACAAAAATTAGACTTTACAAAATGACCATGAATAAAATCGGTTTATTAGCCCTCTTTGCCTTTATCAGTTTTAGAGGGTACGCTCAGGACAAAAACTTTTACATCTTTCTCTGCTTCGGTCAGTCGAACATGGAGGGTAACGCCAAAATTGAACCGCAGGATACGGTCAATGTCAATAGCCGGTTTCAGGTGATGGAGGCCGTGGATTGCCCAACGCTCAACCGAACAAAAGGGAATTGGTATACCGCCGTTCCACCCCTGTGCCGCTGCCGGACCGGACTGACTCCCGCTGATTATTTTGGCCGCGAACTGGTCGCCAATCTTCCTGAAAAGGTCCGGGTGGGCGTGATTAACGTAGCGATTGGCGGCTGCAAAATCGAGCTGTTCGATAAAGATCATTACGAGTCGTACGTCACGACGGTGCCGGGTTGGATGAAAAATTTCATCAAGGAATACGATGGCAATCCATACGCCCGACTGGTCGAGATGGCGAAATTGGCGCAGAAAGACGGGGTTATCAAAGGCATCCTGCTGCATCAGGGGGAATCGAATACCAACGATACGCTGTGGACAAAAAAGGTGAAGGTTGTTTATGATAACCTGATGCACGATCTGGATCTGAAACCGAAAAAAGTGCCGCTGCTGGCGGGCGAACTGGTCAACGCGGATCAGGATGGTAAATGTGCGAGTATGAACAAGATCATTGCTACGCTCCCGCAAACGATCAAAAACGCCCACGTGATCTCATCGGCTGGCTGCACCGACTCGGCCGATAACCTGCACTTCAATGCCGCCGGATATCGGGAATTAGGCAAGCGCTATGCTACAGAAATGCTGTCGTTACTCGGCTATAAACCGGTTGCGACCAACTAAACGTGCGATGAGTGGGACGACTTTTTCTGACTTGTTTTCTGTCATCCCGACGCAGGAGGGATCTTCGGACGATACTAAAAAATGCTCATTCTCCGAAGATTCCTCCTGCGTCGGAATGACAAAGACGGACGTAATAAAAAGAAGAATCTATTTATATATTACTGAAAATGAATAATTTGTCTCGATATAAACGACCGGTAAAAAACGTCAGAGCGGCTATTCTAAGCTTGCTGGTTGCTTGTCCGCTGGTCGTCAAATCGCAGGAAATTATTAGCCTCTATCCCGGTGCTGTACCAAACGCCAAAGTGGCAGCTGTTCAGGAAACGTATACATCAGGGCTATTCAGGAACGTAACGAAACCAACGCTGGAAGTGTATCTACCAGCCAAAGAGGCCGCATCAGGAACTGCCGTTGTCATCATTCCCGGTGGTGGTTACGGCGTTGTGGTGTATCAGGGCGAAGGCATCAATACGGCCAAAGAATTGGCTAAAAACGGGATAGCGGCTTTCGTGTTGAAATACAGGTTGCCGAACGATTCAATTATGGTCGATAAAACCATTGGACCGTTGCAGGATGCTCAGCAGGCTATCAAACTAGTGCGCGACAATGCCGGTAAATGGGGAGTCGACGCTGGGAAGGTAGGGATTATGGGTTTTTCGGCAGGTGGGCATCTGGCTTCTACTGAAGCGACGCATTTCGAGAAAGCGCTGGTTGACAACAGCAGCAACACTAGCCTTCGGCCCGATTTTCAGATTCTGGTGTACCCGGTCATCAGCATGCAGGACAGCCTGACGCATCGTGATTCGCGCAACAGTCTGCTTGGTAAAAATCCGTCGAAAGAAACCATCGATCTGTATTCTAATGAGCGGCAAATCACCAAAAATACCCCACCGACGTACCTGACCCACGCGGCTGACGATAAACTGGTGGATGTCGATAACAGCGTTGCCTACTTCGAAAAATTAAGGCGTCAGAAGGTTGATGTGGAAATGCATATCTACCCCAAAGGCGGACACGGATTTATTTTCCGACAGCCGGGCTGGATGACTCCGCTGTTCGACTGGATGAAACGAAATAACTGGATTAAATAATACTCAACAGAACGTATATCGGCTATGGGCCTAAAGGATCGTATCATACCGACGCTTTTTTTGCTATTGAGTTTCGGGCTAGTCCGGGCACAGAGCATTATTGCCGAAAAATCGTCGTTTGCGGTGACAACAGCCGCCATTTACGTAGATGCGGGTGAGCCTGAACTTGTAAAAACAGCCGCGACACTCCTGCAACAGGATATTGAACGGGTAACCGGTAAAAAAATACCAGTTCTGACAACCATCGACCAGGCTTACAAAAACGTCATCGCTGTTGGTACGCTTCAGCAGTCTTCTTTTTTGAAACAGCTCGTTTCGCAAAAGAAACTAAACGTTGATCGCATTCAGGGTAAATGGGAAGCCTCGTTAATACAATCTGTCGGCAAGCCAGCGAAGGGCGTAGAGCAGGCGCTTATCGTTGCTGGTAACGACCGGCGGGGAGCCGCTTATGGCGTGTTCGAACTGTCGAAGCAGTTTGGCGTTTCGCCCTGGTATTGGTGGGCCGATGTACCCATCGAAAAGCGAAACGAGATCTTCATTAAAAGCAATGTGTTCAGTACAGATGCGCCGAAAGTAAAGTATCGCGGCTTGTTCATTAACGATGAAGCACCAGCGCTCTCTGGCTGGACCAAAGAAAAATTCGGTGGGTTCAATCACAGTTTCTATGAGAAGTTTTTTGAGTTGGTGATTCGCCTGAAAGGCAATTACATCTGGCCTGCCATGTGGGGTAACGCCTTTTACGCAGATGATTCGCTGAATATAAAAGTGGCCGATAAATACGGCGTGGTCATTGGTACGTCGCACCACGAACCCCTGATGCGGGCGCACGACGAATGGCGACGAGCGGGTGGTGGTCCCTGGAATTACGAAACCAATAAAGAAAAACTGCAACAATTCTGGCGGGGTGGCATGAAACGGGCCACCAATGAGAAAATTGCCAGTGTTGGGATGCGGGGCGACGGCGATGCGCCCATGTCGAGAGAAACTGCTACCGCGCTGCTGGAACGTATCGTGGCCGACCAGCGGGATATCATCAGCGATGTAACGGGCAAACCAGCATCCGAAACCCCGCAGCTCTGGGCGCTCTACAAGGAAGTCCAGGACTACTACGACAAAGGAATGCGGGTGCCCGACGATGTGACGCTCTTGCTCGCTGACGACAACTGGGGCAACCTTCGGAAGCTACCCCGGCTGGATGAGAAACCTCGTAAAGGCGGGTATGGCATTTACTATCACTTCGATTATGTCGGTGGGCCCCGTAATTACAAATGGTTGAATACCAATCCGCTGCCTCGTGTCTGGGAGCAAATGCATCTGGCCTGGTCGTATAAGGTACGGGACATCTGGATTGTCAATGTAGGAGACATCAAACCAATGGAATTTCCAATTTCTTTTTTCCTGGACTACGCCTGGAATCCTGAAAAAATTGATGCCGACCAGTTGCAGACCTATACCGAAAACTGGGCGGCCGATCAGTTTGGAAAGCCACATGCCAAGGCCATTGCCTATTTGCTGGCCAGATACGCAAAGTACAACGCTCGCCGGAAGCCAGAACTGCTCGATGCCAATACGTACAGCCTTTCTACGGGCGAGTGGCAAACGGTGGTTGCCGACTACACAAACCTGTTGAAGCAGGCAGAGGAAATAAATAACGACTTACCAGCTGCTTATAAAGACGCCTATTTTCAACTGGTCCTGCATCCCATTAAAGCCTGTGCAAATCTGAACGCGATGTACTACTACGTAGCGCTGAATAAACAGGGATATAAGGACAAACTGAAAGAAACCAATCGTTATGCCGACAAAGTAAAGGAACTGTACACCAACGATTCACTGATTACCCAACAGTATCATCGACTGAACAACGGTAAGTGGAATCACCTGATGAGCCAAACACACATTGGCTATACGTACTGGCAGCAACCCAACATGCAAAAAATGCCAACAGTGCAGTATCTCCCGTCCGACTCGGTGGTAACAGACAAAACCAGCTCCGTTAGCTCCACTCAGAAGGGCGACAACGGCATTGCCATTGAAGCCGATCATTATACCAAAGCAGTAAACGCCAATGGCATTACGTGGAAAATTCTGCCTGATCATGGCAGAACCGGGTCTGCGATTACGGCTTTTCCGGTAACGGCCGATGAACAGAAACCGGGAGGTAATGCGCCCCATCTTCAATATAATCTTGTTACAGATCGGGTGGGCGAGTTTACGATCAGGGCCTATTTCTCGCCTACGTTGAATCTGTTCAGGGAGGAGAATGGCCTGCAATACGCCATGTCGGTGGATGACGAAACTCCACAGATCATCAGCCTGAACAAAGAAGATAAAACCAGCGATAAAGGCATCTGGAATAAATGGGTAGCCGAGAATATTATTATCAAACCAACTGTCCACAAGATTGCTCAGCCTGGCAGGCATATCGTGAAATTCTGGATGGTGAGTCCGGGCGTTGTTCTGCAAAAGCTGGTCGTCGATTTTGGTGGTCTGGAACAGAGCTACCTTGGTCTGGAAGAAACGATTAAATAGTAACTTTTTATCGACAGGATTAACAGGATTAGTCCTACCAATAAAAATCCTGTTAATCCTGTCAAAAAACTTATGAAGCGCTTAACCTTATTCTGTCTTTTCGTAACGATTAATACGGCTTTGTACGCCCAACTTCGTTTACCCACACTGATCAGCGATGGCATGGTGCTGCAACGGGACGCCAGACTAAACATCTGGGGTTGGGCTAAGTCGGGTGAAAAGATTACCGTAAAACTTAAAGGGAAAGCCTATAAAACGGTAACAAATGCAACAGGTAAATGGCAGGTTTCGCTACCAGCCTTACCAGCGGGTGGCCCTTTTACGATGGACATTATCGGTGATACCCAGCTTACCGTAAACGATATTTTGATTGGCGATGTGTGGTTTTGCAGTGGGCAGAGCAACATGGTTCACCAACTGAATATCCACGACGTTACGTATGCCAGCGAGATTCGGAACGCTAACTATCCGCAAATCCGGCAATTCTGGGTGCCAACCCTGACTAATCTGCGAGGTCCGCAAAGCGACCTGCCAAATGGCCAGTGGAAGGCCGCCGTGGGTGAAGACGTTCGGCCCTTCTCGGCAGTCGCTTATTTCTTTGCCAAAAAACTTTACGAAAAGTACCACGTGCCCATTGGCATTATCAACGCCAGCGTAGGTGGAACACCTATCGAAGCCTGGATCAGTGAAGAGGGCCTGACTGCTTTTTCGGACTTGAAAGCTACCCTGGAAAAAAACAAAGACACTACGTATATCAACAGCCTCAGTCGGAGACAGCCCACTACGGCCAATCGGCCTGCGCCACCCACCGATTTAGGATTAACGGCCTCCCAGAAGTGGTATGAGCCTTCGTACGTTCCTAAAGGCTGGCGACCGATCAATGTTCCCGGATATTGGGAAGATCAGGGAATTAAGGAGTTGAACGGCGTCGTATGGTATCGAAAAGAAATTGAGGTGCCAGCTTCGATGACGGGCAAACCCGCTACTGCTTTTCTGGGCAGAATTGTGGATGCCGATGAGTTTTATATCAATGGCACACCGATAGGTCGAACCACTTACATGTACCCCCAGCGTCGGTACAAAGTGCCCGCAAACGTACTGAAAGCGGGCAGGAATGTGTTGGTCGTACGAGTGACCAATAATGCGGGTAAAGGCGGCTTTGTACCTGACAAACCCTACTCTCTTTTCGCCGGTGCCGATACGGTTGATCTGAAGGGCACCTGGCAGTATAAAGTGGGAACCGTATTCAAACCCGTTGGTGGTTTTGGCGGTGGCAATCCAGGTGGAGGTATCAACGCGCAGAATCAGCCAGCGGCCTTGTACAATGCGATGGTAGCTCCCGAAATTAAGTACGCTATCCGGGGCTTTTGCTGGTATCAGGGTGAGAGCAATGCGGGGCGTCCTCAGGAATACGAAAAACTACAGATAGCCTTAATCAACGATTGGCGACAGAAATGGCAGCAGGGCGACCTTCCCTTCCTGTATGTGCAGTTGCCCGGATTCATGGAGTACAGCTACCTACCGACGGAAAGTAACTGGGCCTTACTCCGGGAAGCCCAACTCAAAGCGTTGTCGGTGCCCAATACGGCGATGGCTGTGGCGATTGACCTGGGCGAATGGAATGACATCCATCCCGACAACAAAAAAGACGTCGGTGAACGGTTGGCCCTGGCGGCTCTGAAAATGGCTTACAATGAAAATCTGGTTGCTTCCGGGCCTTTGTATCAATCATCAACGATTGACGGCAATAAACTCGTAATTAGCTTCACAAACGTTGGCAGTGGATTAATCACCAACGATGGTGAAGGGTTAAGCGATTTTGCGATTGCAGGCAGCGACAAAAAATTTGTATGGGCAAAAGCCCGGATTGAAGGCAATAAAGTAGTCGTTTGGGCTGATGAGGTGCCGGCCCCTCAATACGTCCGTTATGCCTGGTCCGATAACCCGGTGAATCCTAACCTTTACAACAAAGAAGGCTTACCCGCTTCGCCCTTCCAGACCGCTAATGAAGGGGGAGGTCAAAAATGACTGTAAAAATAGTTCGTACGTGTATGATAACATGAATAATGTCTACTCTCATTGTTCGACTGGATGAAACGAAATAACTGGATAAACTAACCACTCAAGAATCTACATCGGCTATGTATTTAAGGAATTGTGTCATTCTGAGCTGTTTTTTGCTGTTGAGTTTCGGGCTGGTCCGGGCGCAGCAGCCTGCACCGGTCAAAGTCGAAGGCGGGTCCGTACAGGGCGTATCGGAAGCCGGTTTGACCGTTTACAAAGGTATCCCATTTGCCGCTCCCCCCGTTGGTGATCTGCGCTGGAAAGCTCCTCAGCCGGTGACTAACTGGGAAGGTGTTCGCGAAACGAAAAAATTTGCGCCCGCTCCTATGCAGGGGGGCAATCCGCCATCAGGCAAAAGTGAAGATTGCCTGTATCTGAACGTATGGAGTCCGGCTAAATCGGCCAATGAACATATTCCGGTTCTCGTCTGGATTTACGGGGGCGGATTCAGTTTCGGTGCTACGTCGGAACCCAGTTATAATGGTGAAAAGTTAGCACAAAAGGGCGTCGTACTGGTCAGCATTGCGTATCGGGTTGGTCAGCTTGGTTTTCTGGCGCACCCAGAGTTGAGCGCCGAAAATCCGCATCACGTTTCGGGTAATTACGGGTTACTGGACATGATTGCCGGGCTTAAGTGGGTCCAGAAAAACATTGCTGCCTTTGGCGGTGACCCCAACAAAGTAACCATTTTCGGCGAGTCGGCGGGGGGCATTGCCGTCAGTATGCTCTGTGCTTCTCCGCAGGCAAAAGGACTGTTTCAGGGCGCTATTTCGCAGAGTGGCGGCTCGTTTGGACCAACCCGGCCCACTACGTATCCGGGTGAGAATATGAAGCGATTGGCGGAAGCCGAAAAGGCGGGCGAAGCCTATGCGAAAGCCGCCGGGGTTTCGTCGATTGCCGAATTGCGGAAGATTGAGGCCGACAAACTGCCGGGTGGTCGGGGAGTGGGTATGTCGTGGCCCATCGTTGACGGCTGGATCATTCCGGACGACCAGCATAAACTTTACGAAGCAGGCAAGTATAATCATACCCCCATTCTGGTTGGTTATAACTCGGATGAGGGGGCCAGCTTTGGGCCGCCCAAAACGCCCGAAGACTATATCGAAAGCACCCGGAAACGGTACGGAAAGTTCGCCGACGATTTGATCAAAGCGTATCCGATTGGGTCGAATTCTGTTCCGAAAACCGCGCGGGATCTGATGCGCGATGCTGCTTTCGGCTGGCAAACCTGGAGCTGGGCCCGGCTTCAGGCACAGACCAGTAAATCGAAGGTGTTCTACTATTATTTCGATCAGCATCCTGATTATCCTGCCGATTCGCCCAAAGCAGGATCTGGCTCAGGGCATGGGCAGGAAGTGTCGTATGTTTTCGAGACGCTCAATCCATCGAATCCGCAAACGACCAAAACCGATCTGGCCATTTCGGATGCGATGAGTACGTACTGGACCAACTTTGCCAGGTACGGCGACCCGAATGGTAAAGGGATGCCCAAATGGCCAGCTTTCAGCGACGCGAACCCCGTTGTGATGTATTTCAGTCAGACTCCGCATACCGGACCCGTACCCAGTGCCGAAGCTCTGAACGTTCTGGACAAGTATTTCGATTGGCGACGAACCGCTGAAGGCGAAGCCTGGGCTAAATAGCTCTGATTATCAGTAATTTTTTGTCATCCCGAGGAACGAGGGATCTTCGGTATACACTCCAATAGCCGGTCTCCGAAGATCCCTCGTTCCTCGGGATGACAAAAACAGAATTAACTCCTAAATCTTAATTAAAGATGACCCAACAACTAATCCGTCGAATAGGGCTGTTTTGGAGCCTGTTTGGCCTGTATCTGGGGGCACTTGGCCAGCCGCCCCGTGGCCCGCTGGTGGTGTCGCCCCAGGTGAATGCCGACAAATCCATTACGTTCCGTTACCTGGCCCCGCAGGCTAAAGAGGTCAAGCTGAGTGCGCAGTTTGAAAAAGCGCCGGTTGCTATGACCAAAGATGCGCAGGGCATCTGGAGTGTAACGACCAGCCCTATCAAGCCCGACATCTATCCTTATAGTTTTCAGGTCGATGGTGTAACAGTCATGGACCCGGCCAACGTAGCGTTTTTCCCGAACGAACGATTTAAAGCCAGTCTAGTCGATGTTCCCGGCGATGCGCCCCTGATTCACGCCATGCGGGACGTACCACACGGTTCGGTCAATTACGAATACTATCCGTCGGTTGAAGGGACTACCGGCTCGTTGGTCGTGTATACACCGCCGGGTTATGATAAAAATGCGTCGCAGAAATACCCCGTTTATTACCTCATCAGTGGCACGACCGATACTGAAGAAACCTTTTTTAAAGTCGGCAAAACCAACCTGATTCTGGACAATCTGATTGCGGAAGGCAAAGCCAAACCGATGATCATTGTGATGCCCTATGGCAACATAGCGGCCCGCGTAGCCGAGCAAAAAGGCGGCTCAAAACCTGCCGACCCAACCGTTCGGGATGGGGCCGATGCCGTAAAACGGGCCAACGATTTCACGACCGACCTGGTGAGCAATGTGATTCCGTACACCGAGAAAGCGTACCGAGCCATCCCCAACCGGGAGAACCGAGCCATCGGTGGGTTTTCGCGCGGGGGCGGTCAGACGCTCCGAACGGCCTTTAACAACATGGACAAATTTGCATGGGTGTGTGCCTATAGTTCGTACCTGTCGCCCCAGGAAATGGATGGCAATTTCAGCCAGATCGTGGCCAAACCCGATCAGACCAACAAACAACTCAAACTGCTGTGGGTGAGCGTGGGAAGCGACGATTTTCTGTACAAGGGCACGGTGGAGTTTATGGATTACCTGAAGGCGAAAAAGGTGAACTACAAAAGCCTGATTACTGACGGTGGACACACCTGGATGAATGTGAAAACCTACGTTGCCGCCACTACGCCTTTACTCTTCCGCTAAGCAAAGCCCTTGCCATGAAACGTATCAACTATCTTCTAACGATCCTGCTTTGCTCGGCCAGTGCGGTTATTGCCCAGCAACGGCCACCGTCTATCAGTTCGCCTGAGGTACATCCCGATCATAGCATTACTTTCAAATACTTTTCACGAAAAGCCCAGAAAGTGACCCTGAGCGGGGAATTTCTGAAAGCACCCGTTGCCATGACGAAAGATACGTCCGGCATCTGGAGCGTAACGGTGCCACCCGTCAAACCCGACATTTATCCGTATAGTTTCACCGTCGATAGTGTTCAACTGGCCGATCCGAGCAACACCTACATCTTTGCCAATGAGCGCTTCAAACGGAGCATCGTCGATGTGCCGGGCGATCAGCCGCTGGTTCATTCGCTCCAGAACGTACCGCATGGCAAGGTTAGCTATCGGTATTACAAATCGGGTACGTTAGGAACAACCCGGCAGTTGCTGGTCTATACCCCACCCGGTTTCAACCCGAACGGCAAGACCAAATACCCGGTGCTGTACCTGATTCACGGCGGCTCTGATACCGAAGAAACTTGGACCAAAGTAGGCCGCGCCAATTTGATTGCCGATAACCTGATTGCACAGGGCAAAGCCAAGCCCATGCTCATTGTGATGCCCTATGGCAACGTTCGGCCCGCGCCAATGCCCGATTTCACGAAAGACATGGTGAATGACATCATCCCGTTTGTGGAGGCCAACTACCCGGTCGACAAAGACAGCAAAAGTCGGGCGGTAGCTGGTTTTTCAGTCGGTGGTGGGCAAACGCTCAATATTGGCTTTACCAATACCGATAAGTTTGCCTACATCTGCTCGTATGCCCCCTACACAGCGACCGAGGAGTTTCAGAAAAACTTCACCAACTGGTCGCCGGATGCGGCTAAGATCAATAGCCAGTTGAAGTTATTCACTATCAGCGTGGGCACCGAAGATTTTCTGTACGAGCCGGTGAAAAAGAACATCGCCATGTTCGAAGAAAAGAAAATTAAGACGAAAAGCTACATCGTTCCCGGTGGCCACACCTGGATGAATTGCAAACAGTATCTGGCCACTACGTTGCAGGAGATTTTTAAATGAAGATGGATTAATGGTTAATCTTCTGACTATCAGCATTTTTTTTGTCATCCCGACGCAGGAGGGATCTCCGGGAACAGGCGGTTTTAATTCACTACCGAAGATCCCTCCTGCGTCGGGATGACAAAAAAACGCTGATAAAAGACCTTACTAATAGTATCACATAAGCCCAACAACCCAATGATTACGAAACCATTAGCTGTGCTGTTCGCAGCCACATTCACAAGCCTAACCTGCCTCGCGCAGGGAAGTCAACCGGCCATTGTGGAGGATTTCAAACCATCCTCGTTGAACCAGCCGGGTCAGGAGTACCCACAGGTGAACTCCCAGGGGTACGCCCGATTCAAGATCAAGGCCCCCAAAGCCGATAGTGTCCGGGTAAGCCTAGGACTGGGTGGACGGGGAGGCACCATTCTCACCAAAGGGGAAGACGGATTCTGGACCGGTACCACGGCAGGACCGATGGATGAAGGCTTCCATTATTACAACGTTACGATTGACGGCGGAAAGTTCAACGACCCCGGCGCTTTGAATTATTACGGTTCTGTCCGGTGGGAAAGTGGCATTGAGATTCCCGCACACGATCAGGACTTTTATGCGCTGAAGGAGGTGCCCCACGGCAATGTGCAGCAGATTCTGTTTCCGTCCAAAAGCACCAACACCTCGCGCCGGGCTTTCGTGTATACCCCGCCGAGCTACGAAAAAGACAAATCAAAAAAATACCCAGTGCTTTACCTGCAACACGGCTGGGGTGAGGACGAAACGGCCTGGAGCAACCAGGGGCACGCGAATCTGATCATGGACAACCTGATCGCCGAAGGCAAAATCAAGCCCTTTATCATTGTGATGACCTACGGCATGACCAATGAGGTGAAATTTGGCAAGATCAGAGAGTTTAAAATCGATCCGTTTCAGACGGTACTGGTCGACGAACTGATTCCGTATGTAGACGCCAATTTCCGCACACTATCCAACCGCGACAATCGGGCGATGGCGGGCCTGTCGATGGGCGGCATGGAAACCAAAATGATTACCCTCAACAAGCCGGAAACCTTTGGGTACTATGGTCTGCTCAGTGGAGGTGTTTACGCGCCGGAAGACCTCAACGGCAAGCCAAAACCAAAGCTTGTTTTTATTAGCTGTGGTAGCAAGGAACGGCCCGATGGCGTCAATAAGTCGGCTACGGACCTGAAAGCAGCCGGTTACAATGCCGTTGCATACGTTTCCGACAAAACGGCTCACGAATTCCTGACCTGGCGTCGCAGCCTGCATGAGCTGGCTCCCTTGCTGTTCAACAAATAGTGTAAAAGATTTCTTTTTCGACAGGATTAACAGGATTTGTCGGATTGATAAGAATCCTGTCCATCCTGTTAATCCTGTCAAAACATTTCTTTAATCATGAAACATAGTTTATTTCTGAAAGGCGCTTATCTAGCCATTTCCCTAGTGATGGGAGTAACAGCTTACGCGCAAACTATCGAAAAAGAAGCGTCCAAAGGCTTCGACCAGGTACGCACAGGCATTGCCACGGGTAAACTGGATTCGGTTCAGTACGCATCGAAAACCGTAGGTACGACTCGTAAAGCATTGGTATATACGCCACCAGGCTATTCCAAAAAGAAAAAGTATCCCGTTCTGTATCTACTGCACGGTATTGGGGGCGATGAAAAAGAATGGCTCAAGGGAGGAAACCCACCTATAATCCTGGATAACTTATACGCCGAAGGAAAGCTGGAACCCATGATCGTGGTCATGCCTAATGGACGCGCCATGAAAGACGACCGGGCCATTGGCAATATTTTCGATAAAGACAAAGTCGAAGCGTTTGCTACGTTTGAGAAAGATTTATTGAATGACCTAATCCCGTTCATCGAGAAAAAATACTCGACCTTAACCGACCGAGAACACCGGGCCATTGCCGGACTGTCGATGGGGGGCGGTCAGTCGCTGAATTTTGGACTGGGCAATCTGGACAAGTTTGCCTGGGTCGGTGGGTTCTCGTCGGCTCCCAACACGAAGCCCCCGCAGGAACTGGTGCCCAATCCGACCGAGGCTAAAAAGAAGTTGAAACTGCTCTGGATTTCGTGTGGCGACAACGACGGCTTGATTACGTTCAGCAAACGCACCCACGACTATTTGTACCAGAACGATGTGCCGCATATCTATTACGTAGAGCCGGGCGTACACGATTTCAAAGTCTGGAAAAACGGGCTGTACATGTTCTCGCAGTTCCTGTTCAAGCCAGTTGATGGGTCTTCATTGACTAAATACACCCTGTTAGGCACGCCAGCATCCACAAACATGCGGAATGCCAAATATCCGCAGATTCTACCCGACAATCGGGTCGTGTTTCGAGTCAAAGCACCTGATGCTCAGAAAGTACAGATTGATCTGGGCAAAAAATACGACATGGTGAAAGATACGGCTGGGTTCTGGAATGTAACCACCGATTCCATCAGTCGGGGCTTTCATTACTATTCGTTGCTGATCGACGGCCTGCCCGTTGCCGACCCGGCTAGTGAAACCTTCTATGGCATGAGTCGGATGGCGAGCGGTATCGAAATTCCGGACAAAGATGAAGGGTACTATGCCCTGAAAGACGTACCTCACGGCGATATTCGCATCAAACGCTATCTGTCGAAAGCTTCAAATTCCTGGCGCGAAATGTACGTATATACACCACCGGGCTATGACCAGTCGAACGACAAATACCCGGTGCTGTATCTGCTGCACGGTGGGGGCGAAGATCAGCGGGGCTGGGCCACGCAGGGCAAAACGGGCCTCATTCTCGACAATCTGATTGCGGAAGGCAAAGCCAAACCGATGGTTATCGCGATGCTCGATGGAAACATGAATATGCAGGGGGGGCTCGCTGGCTTCAACGAAAACGTACTCCGTTCATTTGAGAACGAATTGAAGCTGGGGGCGATTCCGTTCGTCGAAAGCAATTTTCGAGTTGCCACCGATGCTAAAAATCGGGCACTCGCCGGTTTGTCGATGGGTGGGTTGCAGACGCTTTACGCGGGCATTAAGAACACCAACCTATTCTCGTCGCTGGGCGTGTTCAGTTCGGGCTGGTTTGCCAACAACCCCAAACTATCGGACCCGCAGTATGCCTTCATGAAAGACAATGCCAGCACCATCAACAGCAACCTGAAAAACCTCTGGATTTCAATGGGCGGAAAGGAAGATATAGCCTACCAAAACTGTCAGATCATGATGAAAAAGTTTGATGAGCTGGGCGTTAAATATACCTACAGCGAGTACGCGGGTGGGCACACCTGGCCGGTCTGGCGTCATGACCTGTTCCTGTTTGCGCCGTCTTTGTTTAAATAAACTGACCTATAGAATTTATCTGCTTACCGGTATCTGAATAAACTCCTTATGAAACGAACGTACACGGCACTTGCCTTTATTGGGTGTTCACTGACTGCTTTTGCACAAACCAACAAGACGCCAAAAGATCAGCCGCTGGTGTCGCACATTTACACCGCTGACCCATCGGCCCACGTCTTTAATGGTAAAATTTATATCTATCCATCCCATGATATTGACGCAAAGGATGTCAAAGAGGATGACGAAGGCGGTCATTTCGCCATGCGCGACTACCACGTTCTGTCAATGGATAAGATCGGTGGACCGGTGAAAGACAACGGCGTAGCTCTTGACATAAAAGATATTCCCTGGGCAGGCCGCCAGCTATGGGCGCCCGATGCTACCTATAAGAACGGTACGTATTATCTGTATTTCCCCGTAAAAGACAAGCAGGACATTTTTCGAATCGGCGTAGCAACCAGCAAAAGTCCGACGGGGCCCTTCAAGCCTGAATCAGAGCCGATTAAAGGCAGTTACAGTATTGATCCCACCGTGTTTCAGGATATCGATGGCAAAGCCTATCTCTATTTTGGGGGTATCTGGGGTGGTCAGTTGCAGCGCTGGAGCGATAACAACTATGATCCGAAAGGAGCTTTAAAGAAAAAAGAGGAAGTGGCCTACCTTCCGCGCGTCGCCCGGCTAAGCGCCGATATGAAGTCTTTTGCGGAGCCAGTTCGGGAAGTGCAGATTCTCGACAAAAACGGCAAACCGTTCCTGGAAAAAGATAACGACAAACGGTTTTTCGAAGCGGCCTGGCTCCACAAATACAAGGGTAAGTACTACTTCTCGTACTCAACCGGTGATACGCATAACCTCTGCTACGCCATCGGAACCAATCCGTATGGTCCCTTTACCTACCAGGGTGTGTTGTTAAAACCTGTTCTCGGCTGGACAAACCACCATTCAATTGTACAGGTAGGCGATAAATGGTATCTGTTTTACCATGACGTACAGCTTTCGGGCAAGACTCATCTGCGAAATGTGAAAGTAACCGAGCTGACGTATAATCCAGATGGCACGATTAAACCGATTGATGCCTACAAGTAAGTGTTTTTTGACAGGATTAACATGATTGACATGATTTTTCATTTCTGTAATCCTGTAAATCCTGTTAATCCTGTCGAAGAAAACCAAACCATTTCCCTCATGCGTAAACTAATTCCCTATACCCTGATTGCCTTATCCGTCGCCTTTGTGGTGCCTGAAAAAGGGCTGAAAGACTATTATAAGGCCTATTTCCCAATTGGTGTGGCTGTCAATCCGCGCATGGTACAGCCCGGACCGGATGCTGAATTGATTAAAGCCCAGTTCAACAGCATGACGCCCGAAAATGCAATGAAAATGGGCCCAATCCATCCAGAAGAGAACCGCTACAACTGGAAAGATGCGGATGCCATCGCTGATTTTGCCCAGCAGAATAACATTAAATTGCGGGGACATACCCTTTGCTGGCACAATCAGACACCGCGCTGGTTCTTCACAGATTCTACGGGTAAAACTGTAAGCCGAGAGGTATTACTCGCTCGTCTGAAGCAGCATATCACCGACGTAGTGGGACGCTACAAAGGCAAGATTTACGCCTGGGACGTAGTGAATGAAGCCGTTCCTGACACGGGAACGGGTATCTATCGGAAATCGAAATTTTACGAAATTATTGGTGAAGACTATATTGAGAAGGCGTTTCAGTACGCCCATGAAGCCGATCCCTCAGCCCAACTATTTTATAACGATTACAATACGGAAAATACCTCAAAGCGGGAACGTATTTATCAGCTATTGAAGAAGTTAAAGGACAAGAAGATACCCATCAACGGAGTAGGCTTACAGGCGCACTGGTCCATTTACGAACCTACCGCACAGGAACTGGAAGAGTCTATTACCAAATTCGCCAGCCTGGGACTGAAAGTGCAGTTTACTGAAGTAGACATGTCGGTGTATCCCAAAGAGCACGAGCGACGAGCCCGCCGGGATACCGACAAGAGTGAGTTTACGTCGGAAATGAATGATAAACAGGCAGCTCAGTACAAACTAGTATTTGACATTTTTCGTAAACATCGCGACAAAATCACCGGCGTTACATTCTGGAACCTGACCGACAAATATTCCTGGCTGGACAATTTTCCCGTTCCCGGTCGTAAGGATTATCCCTTACTGTTCGATCAGAATGGCCAGCCTAAAAAGGCCTATGAGAGCGTCGTGAAATTCTAAAGAGAAGAGTTAAGATTGGATGGGGACGTAATCATAAATACCTGGATAAACTGGTTTTTAGAGTTATTCGTCTCCTAGATGATAAGTAATACCCAGAAAATTAGAAAGTTAATCAATCAGGTAAACTTTATTCAAAATAAATGGTTACATGCTCGTAGTCTCAAACAGCACCAAGAGCAATTCGAGACAATAATGTAGGACTAGTCACTCAACTAACCGAAGACCAGTCATTCTCTTTGTGAGTAAATAACCGTAATGAGTATACTTCTTCCTCCTGCATTGATGCGAAAGTTGGCCAGCGCCAGTATGCTGGCCCCATTTTTATTTACCCTCACCTGCTTATCAGTCATTATTTATTCGCTCTACCAAAGCCAGCAACAGCGTCAGCATAATGAGGATTGGCTACTACAAACGGGTACGGTCATCTCGATGTTGGGACAGCTAAACACCTTAGCTGTCGAGGCTGAAACGGGTACTAGAGGCTATTTGCTAAGTGGGCATGAAAGTGCTTTGGTCCCCTACGAAACTGCATCAGAACAACTCCCTATCCAATTAAATACGCTGCGTACACTTCTCGATAATGATCCTGAGCAGAAGCTATCCTTTACGATTCTTCAGAAACTGATACGTCAACGATTACTGCTTAGTCAGACCTTAATCCAACTTCGCCAGATGGGGCAAAACCCAGAGTTTGCCCAGCGAGAAATGAATGAAGGAAAAGTTCTTATGGACAAGATTCGTCACCAGATAAACCAAATGACCGACTTGGAAAAGCAACGGCTTGCTAGTCGTCAGGCAAGCCTTGGAGAGGCTACTCGCCGGGGAAAATGGTGGGGGCGCTGGCTAGTCGGGATTTGCCTGTTAATGGTGCTAACGGCGGCTTCGCTGGCTCAAGTGCTCCGAAAGAGTGTTCGCCAACAACGACAACTTCACCAACTTCAGGAAAAGTTGGTGGGGCAACTGGTCCAACAACAGGAATTAGAAACAGTTCTGATCCGACAAACCGATCAATTGAGAACCACGTTAGATGCTTCCCTTAACGGCATTCTTTCGATGTCGGCGCTGCGAAATGAGCAGGGCGAAATTATTAATTTCCGAATGGACACGGCTAACACAACGGTGAAACGAATGACAGGCCGGGATGTAGATGAGATTTTAGGGCGTACCCTATTAGACGTCTTTCCAGGCAACGCCGAAAACGGGTTTCTAGAGCTGTATAAACGTGTCGTCAATACGGGAGAGGCCGAGCACTCGATGCAATATTATCAAGACGATCAGGGACTAGCAGGCTGGTTTGAGGTATCGGCTGTCAAACAAAACGATGACCGGGTGGTAGTGACCTTCATCAACGTGACCGACCACCAGCAGGCCAAAGAAAAAGCGGAACGAACGCTTCGTCAATTGCAGGAGTCGAATGAAAATTTAGCACAGTTTGCGTTTGTGGCGAGTCATGACCTGCAAGCCCCATTGCGCAAGATTCAAAGCTTTGGGGACATCCTCTTGCAACAGCATGGGTCTACCTTACCGGATTCGGGAATCCAATTAGTAAACAGGATGCTCCAAACCAGCGAACGAATGAGTCATCTTATCCGCGGTTTACTGAATTATTCCCGCCTGGGCGGCTCCCAAAGTCCACACCAACGGGTAGATTTAAGCGAACTCATTGACGGTATTCTAGACGACCTGGAATTAATTATTGTTGAAAAACAGGCCATTCTCGAAGTCGATCAACTGCCTCAGGTTTGGGGCGACCCTGTCCAGTTGCAGCAGCTCTTCAGTAATTTAGTGTCTAATGCGCTCAAGTTTACTAAACCGGGCCGAAAGCCGAAGGTATTTATACGCTGTCAGGTAGTGGCAGCGAACAAGCTTCCTGATTCCCTTTTTCCCTTTTCCAGAAACCACCAATCGTACTACGAACTCAGTGTGATGGATAACGGTATTGGTTTCGAGGAGCAGTATATAGACCGCATATTTAAACTGTTCGAGCGGCTACATAGCAAAAACTCATATCCGGGTAGTGGAATTGGGTTAGCCATCTGCAAACAGATTGTGATGAATCATAAAGGTATGCTGCTGGTAGCGAGTAAACCCGACGAAGGGGCTACCTTCCGTGTATATCTGCCAGTAATCAATCAGCCTGACATTAACTGGCTAAGTTTAGACCACAGTCGGTCATTACCCTATTAGTGCTTTACCAACGTAGATTCTCGGGTTCGCCCGCTCGGTTGATTCTATCGGATTCTACTGGCAATATTCTGCTGATAATCAATAGCTAAACTGTCTCACGATCAATTAAGCCAATACTCGCTCAAAACCATAACGAGATGTCCATAGGATTGATTGGTTTACAATTTGTCTCGCCCTAGGCTTTATATTGCCCCCTTTGACTACCTGTGTATTTTAAAAGATATGGACAACTGATTTCAGGAAAGATCGCTTCTACTCGGTGCTTCTTTCGAAATAGCGATAAAAATCATATAGCCATTGATTGCCAGTCTTTTCGATATAGATTCCCAAGATTCGGGGACATCGTTCTCATTTGCCATACTCATGTTGTGCCGAACTACTATTAAAATTGAGCCTAACACTTACAGCTACGAAACTCCAGGGGGGCCTTCTCGCACGATGGCGAAACATGAGGTGCGTTCACGAAAGTTTCCCTTTCGGTATCCGGTGAGCATTACGCACGTCGCCAACTATTCCGCGTTTACAGCAATCGCATCTTTCTCTACAGCTTCTTTCAGCAAGTCAAGGGCTGTTCGCCAGTAGAAATCAAGGTGCCGAAAAATAGTGTCTGTGGGGAAGTTGGTGATGGTCAGCGTTAATTGGGTTAGGCGCTCAATAGGAGTGAGGGCAAAGGTCAGCACGCACTGATTTTCGGGCGTATCGGGTAGGTGCGACAACGAGCTTAAATGGGTGTATTGGAGTGTCTTGTTGGGGATGTTGGTTAAAATGGTTCCTGTATTTTCAACCTCTATACCGTGCATGCTTCCCTTCATTCGGATCGGACTGCCCGCCCCCCAATCGGTGATGATGTCAATCGCCATATCAGTGTCCAGCATCCATTGTTTCATCAAGTCGGGCACCGTCAAATGACGCCAAACCGTGGAGGCTGGTGCGTTTATGGTGACGGTGTGGGTGATGAGGTTGGGGGAGGGCATTTTTGGGGATGCGGGCGCGCATTTGATACTAAATCAGATTGATAATGACGTATTTTCGATGTAGGGAAAACAACTTAACGAAATG